>NZ_JBHZAG010000005.1:0-234273 GCF_042754125.1 Amycolatopsis sp. NPDC059235 | reverse complement strand
TCTGTTTAATCAACGTCCGTTTCGGCCCCCCCCCCCTCCCGCCGCTGTTCGTGAGGGGAACCCTGAGGGAATCAGAGTCCGTCAGGGTTCCCCTCACGGACGGTTTAGCGGCGTCGGCGGCGTTTGCGTGGAGCAGCGGGGGGCGGGAAGTCGTCCGGTTCCGGGGTTTCGGGTGGAGTGGGGTCGCCTAGGCCTAGCATTTCTGCGGCCAGTTGCTGGGAAGACGCGAAGCGGCCGGTGGGTTTGTCCTTTGCCCGTCGTAGCGCCGATGGGCGTAGGCGGTTGTAGCCGCGTACTGCGATGGGGCGTCTGGTGCGTAGGTCGAATTCCGGCAGCGACTCCAGTTGCCCGGCCAGTTCTCGGTCTACCAGCACGGTTCCGGGGCGGGCGGCTGACGTGAGGCGGGCGGCCAGGTTCACCACGGAGCCATAGACGTCGCCGAAGCGGGAGAGGACCCGGCCCGACGCCATTCCGGCTCGGACTGCGGGTAGGCCGCCGTCTTCGCCGGTTCGTTCGGCTAGCGTCAGGGCGATTTCCGCGCCGTCGGCGGGGGAGTCGGTGACGAAAAGGACTTCGTCGCCGATCATCTTCACCACCCGGCCGTGGTGTTCTGCGATGACTTCGGTGGCCAGGGATTCGAAGCCGTCCAGGACCTGGGTTAGTTCTTCCTCGTCGGCTTCTCTCGTGAAGCGGGTGTAGCCGACCATGTCCACGAAGCCGACGACTAGCGCGCGCGTTTCCAGGTCCTCGTCTGGGCTGGCGAAGGCGCGGCCGGCGAAGGCGGCCAGGTGGCGGCGCCAGACGTAGTTTTGTACTTGCTCCAGTTCCGGGAGCAGGCGTTCCACCAGGCGAGTCACTTGGCGGTCGTTGCGGGCCAGTTCCGGGTTTTCGGTGATCAGTGCCCACAGCATGTGGACCTGCCACTCGGCCAGCCGGGAAAGATGCTGGCCGAGGGCACGGGTCACCGCGACTTCCATGCCGGGCGCGACTAAGCCGGAGCTCACCAAGCCGTCGGCGATGCGCATGGCTTCGACGTCCGCGTCGGTGAACACCATCTCGTCGTCTTCGACGGTGGCGAAACCCAGCGCCCGCCACAGCCGGCGCGAGCGTTCTTCGGGTACGCCGGCCCGTTTCGCTACTTCGAGCCGGGTGTAGCGGCGAGGCCCGCCGAGCAGGGCGCGTTCCAGGCGCTGCTGCAGGTCCCTGGAGGAATCAGCCACGGACTCAGGTGGTGTGCACGATCAGCACGTCGACGCCCGACTTCCGGGCCACTTCCGCCGGGACCGAGCCCAGGATCCGTCCGGCGAGGGTGTTCAGGCCGCGGTTGCCGACCACCAGCAGATCAGCTTTGCGGTCCTTCACGACCTTCCGCAGCATGTCGACCGGCTGGCCTTCCAGCGCGACCGTTTCGATGTTCGCGGCGCCGGCCTTCGCCGCGCGGTCCCGTGCGGACTGCAGCGTGTCCTCGGCGGGCGCGGACCCGACCACCTGGTAGGCCTCGTCGCCCAGCTCGTCCTGCGCGCGTTCCACGTCTTGGCGGCTGGCCGGGTGGTACGCGCAGACGACGACGAGCGTCGCTCCCGCGTCGGCAGCCACCCCGGCGGCCTTGTCCACCGCGGCGAAGGACGAGTCGGACCCGTCCGTGCCCACCACCACAGTCCGATAGACAGCCATCCACAACCTCCCGGCGATCGGTCAGCGGGGCGGCGCGGCCCCTTCGCGGGGGAAGGTTACTCGCCAGTCGGTTTTCCCGCCGGACGCGGTTGCGGCTGCGGCTTGGGCACGTCGGACGTCCGCAGCCGGACGGTCTGCTCGACGTCGCGGCTCACCGCGGGCTTCGCGCTGTTCGCGGAGGCGTTCTTGGCACCCTGACCAGCGGAATTCTGGCTGGCGCCGCCCGTGCCCGACGCGGTGGCGCCGCTGGCCTGCGTGCCGTTCTTGCCGGACTTCGGCCCAGACCCGTTGGCTTCGTCGACCGCGGCCTTGATGTCCGCGGGAACGGCCCCGTCGGTCTCGCCGAGCACGTGCTGCGCCTCGGCCAGCACGGTGCGCGCCGACCGGACCTGCTCGGCCAGGCTCGCCCGGACCGTGCGCAGGGCCTCGACCCGCTCGTTGGCCTGGGTGATCCGGCGGTTGGACTCGTCGGTGGCGGTGCGGACGCGGCGGCGGGCCTCGTCGGCCGCTTCCGCGAGGCGTGCGTTGGCCTCGGTGATCGAGTCCTGGCGGCGCTTGTTCGCGTCGGCGACCGATTCGCGCTGGCGACGGTCGATGTCGGCCTTCGCGGCCGTCTCCTCTTCCAGCACCTTGGCGCGGATCGCGGCCGCGTCCTCGGCGGCCTCGCGGACCCGGCGCTCGGCTTCCGCCTTGCTGGCCGCCTCCTGCTCGGCCAGCACGCGCATCGCCTCGGCGCGGCGGGTGGCCATGGCGATCTCGAAGTCTTCCTCGACCTGCGTGCGGCGGGCCTCGGACTCCGCGTCGAGCTTCTTGCGCTCGGCCTCGGCCTCGTCGGTGATCCGCTTGGCCTCGGCGCGCGCGTCCTCGAGCACCTTGCGGTGCTCGGCTTCCATCTCCTTGCGGCGCAGGTCGAGCTCGGTGAGCAGCTGCTCGTACCGGGCGCGCATGGCGCTGGCGTCGGTCTCCGCCTTGGCCCGGATGTGGCCGGCTTCGGCCTCGGCGCGGGCCCGCGTGTCGGCGGCCTCGTCCTGCGCCAGCCGCAGCATCCGCTGGAGGCGCTCGGACAGGCCCTCGACGCTCGTCGGCGGCTGCGCGAGCCGGTCGACCTGACCGCGGAGATCGGCGATCTCGCCGCGCGCGACTTCCAGCTGCCGGGCCAGGTCGCCGGACTGGGCGATGGCGGCGTCGCGATCGGCGGTGAGCATCTTCAGGTCGCCGTCGAGCCGTTCGAGGTGCTCGTCGACCTGCGCTCGGGCGTACCCCCGCTTCGCTACGTCGAAGCCGGCTCCCAGCGGCACGAGTTCGCGTTCATCGCCAAGACTCATGACACCACCGTAGTCGCTCCGCGGTCACGGACGGGTGAGCACCCACGGGGTCCGGCCGCTCGTGCGGCGAGCGGCCGGACCGAAGGGGCAGGTGGTCTGCCCTCACGCGCCGCGGAACGCGTTGATTCCGTCGAGGTGCTTGGCGCGCAGTTCCTCGTCGCGCACGCCGAGCCCTTCTTCCGGGGCGAGGGCGAGCACGCCGACCTTGCCCTGGTGCGCGTTGCGGTGCACGTCAAGGGCGGCCTGGCCGGTCTCCTCGAGCGAGTACGTCTTCGACAGCGTTGGGTGGATGAGGCCCTTCGCGATCAGCCGGTTGGCCTCCCACGATTCGCGGTAGTTCGCGAAGTGCGAGCCGATGATCCGCTTCAGGTTCATCCACAGGTACCGGTTGTCGTACTGGTGCATGTAGCCCGAGGTGGACGCGCAGGTCACGATGGTGCCGCCCTTGCGCGCGGCGTAGACCGACGCGCCGAAGGTCTCGCGGCCCGGGTGCTCGAACACGATGTCCGGGTCCTCGCCGCCGGTCAGCTCACGGATCTTCGCGCCGAACCGCTGCCACTCCTTCGGGTCCTGCTCGTTCTCGTTCTTCCAGAACTTGTAGCCCTCGGCGGTGCGGTCGATGATCAGCTCCGCGCCCAGCTTCCGGCAGATCTCGGCCTTCTCCGGGCTGGACACGACGCACACCGGGATCGCGCCGCCGTTGAGCGCGTACTGCGTCGCGTACGAGCCCAGGCCGCCGGACGCGCCCCAGATCAGCACGACGTCGCCCTGCTTCATGTCCGCGCCGTTGCGCGACACCAGTTGCCGGTACGCGGTCGAGTTCACCAGGCCGGGAGAGGCGGATTCCTCCCAGGTCAGGTGCGCCGGCTTCGGCATCAGCTGGTTGGCCTTGACCAGCGCGATCTCGGCGAGCCCGCCGAAGTTCGTCTCGAAGCCCCAGATCCGCTGCTCGGTGTCGAGCATCGTGTCGTTGTGCCCGTCCGGGCCTTCCAGTTCGACGTTCAGGCAGTGCGCGACGACCTCGTCGCCGGGCTTCCAGTTGTGCACGCCCGCGCCGGTGCGCAGCACGACGCCGGACAGGTCCGAGCCGACCACGTGATACGGCAGGTCGTGCCGCTTGGCCAGCGGCGAGAGCTTCCCGTACTTGCGCAGGAACTTGAACGTCGGGATCGGCTCGAAGATCGACGTCCAGACGGTGTTGTAGTTGATCGCGCTGGCCATCACCGCGACCAGCGCCTCGCCGGGGCCGAGCTCGGGCGTCGGGACGTCGTCGACGTGCAGCGAGCGGCGCGGGTCCTTGTCCCGGCTTTCGAGGCCCTCGAACATGTCGACCTCGTCTGCGTGCACGGTGACGCCCCGGTAGCTCTCGGGCACGGGCAGCTCGGCGATCGCGTCGAGGCGGCCGTTCAGGATCGCCTGCTGGATCTCGTCGAGGTGCGACATCGGGAACCTCCAGGGGGTCGGTCGCGGCACGCGACAGCACGAAATTACTCGTCGGTAACCGGGGGGCCTCACTGTACGAGACACGCACCCCTTACACGAGTCGAAGTGTGACGCACGAATCTTGACCGGCTGGCCAGTCAAGGCGCATAGTCGGCAGTGGGAAATCTCCCTGAACGGCTCTTTTCCGGCGGAGGTGAGCACGAATGAGTGAAGTCTCGACGCGCGCCTGGACGCGGCCCTACGACTGGGCCGAGGTCGTGATTGGTGTTGTCGCCGCTCTTTCACCCCTTTGGCTGAGCACGAACACCACGATGGTGTGGACGATGGTGGTCCTCGGTGCGCTGATCGCGATCGACGGCCTGGTGTCGCTCGCGACGCCGAGCATGATTTACGGCGAGGGCGTGCAGATCGTCCTCGGCGCGTTGCTGTTCATCGCGCCGTGGGTGATGGGGTATACGGAATTCAACGGGGCGTCGTGGACGTCCTGGGTCGGCGGTGCGCTGACGATCATCGCCGGCGCGGCCGCGATGCCGGAGGCCAACGCCGCCCACCGGATGGCGGGCCAGCACTGATCGAGGCAGCGGAGCCTCGACGAGGAAGGTGACATGACCGACGACTCGGCGAAGGAACGGATCCTGTGCGCGGCGGAGGAGCTGTTCGCCGAGTCCGGCTTCGAGGCGACCCCGACGTCCCGCATCGCGGAGCGCGCCGGGGTCCCGAAGGGCCTGGTCCACTATTACTTCCGCCGCAAGTCCGACCTGCTGGCCGCGTTGGTCGACCGGCTGCCGGACGAACGCATCGAACCCGCCGCGGTCGTCGTCCCCGGCGACCTGGCGGGTTCCCTGCGCAGACTGGTCGGCGAACTCGACCGCCGGTTCACCGGTTCGCTCGGGCTCTCGCACCTGCTGTGGCGCGAGGCCGACACGCACCATGTGGTCCGCGACGCGCTGTCCGAACGCTTCCAGCAACTGGTCCGGCTGATGCGATCGGTGATCGTGGCCGCGACCGGCGGACGGCTCGCCGGGGCGGACATCGACAACGCGTCCGGGCTTTTGGCCCGCGCTGTCACGCACCGGCACGCGACGGCTCGGCACACCGGGGACGACCGGCCCGCCGAGTTCGATGGCGAATTGACGTTTGTGGCGAATGCGTTGTCGGCACGGGCGGTTAAGGGGAAGCCGCCTGCTTCGGCGGTGTGAGCGTCAGTGCGAGGCGGCGGGCTCCACCAGTTCGACCAGAACCCCGCCAGCATCCTTCGGGTGCACGAAGTTCACCCGGCTGTTCGAGGTCCCGCGCTTGGCCGCGTCGTAGAGCAGCCGCAGGCCCTGCGCCCGCAGCGCCTCCGCCGCGGCGTCCACATCGGACACTCGCAGCGCGAGCTGCTGCAGGCCCGGCCCGTTGCGGCCGATGAACTTCGCGATCGTCGAATCGTCGCGGGACGGGGCGAGCAGCTGGATCATCGTCTCGGTGCCCGCGGTACCGGGGGCGCGCAGCATCGCCTCGCGCACGCCCTGCTCGTCGTTCACCTCCTCGTGCGCGACCTCCAGGCCGAAGTGGTCGCGGTGGAAGGCGATGGCCGCGTCGAGGTCGGGCACGGCGATGCCGACGTGGTCGATCGCGGTCACGAACGGCTTGAGCACGGATGCGCTGGGCTCGGTGTCCATACCGGGGAGGATAAGCCCCGCGCGGCCGCGCGGAACCCCGCGTGCGCCCCCTCACACTGGCTCCATCAAGACGCGCCGGGAACCCGGTCCAGGCCGTATCGTGGGAACACTGCCAGTGCACCGATGCTTTGGAGGACGTCGTGTCCGGTTCCGTGATCCTGGGCGCTGCCCGTACCCCGATCGGGCGGCTGCTCGGCTCGTTGAAGGACTTCTCGGGAGCCCAGCTGGGCGGGATCGCGATCAAGGCCGCGCTCGAACGCGCGGGCGTCTCCCCGGACCAGGTCCAGTACACGATCATGGGCCAGGTGCTCACCGCGGGCGCGGGCCAGATCCCGGCGCGCCAGGCCGCGGTCGCCGCGGGCATCCCGATGGACGTTCCGGCGCTGACCATCAACAAGGTCTGCCTTTCCGGCCTCGACGCGATCGCGCTCGCCGACCAGCTGATCCGCGCGGGCGAGTTCGACCTCGTCGTCGCGGGCGGCCAGGAGTCGATGACGCAGGCGCCGCACCTGCTGCCGAAGTCCCGCGCGGGCTTCAAATACGGCGACACCACGCTGGTCGACCACATGGCCTACGACGGCCTGTTCTGCGCGTTCGACCAGGTCGCGATGGGTGTTTCGACGGAGAAGCACAACGCCCGCTACAGCGTCACCCGCGAGCAGCAGGACGCGTTCTCCGCGCGTTCGCACCAGCGGGCCGCGGCCGCGATCGACGCCGGGTTCTTCCGTGAGGAGATCGCGCCGGTTTCGATCCCGCAGCGCAAGGGCGACCCGGTCGTCTTCACCACCGACGAGGGCGTGCGCGCGGACACCACCGGCGAGAGCCTCGCGAAGCTGCGTCCGGCGTTCGCCTCGGACGGCACCATCACCGCCGGTTCGGCGTCGCAGATTTCCGACGGTGCCGCCGCGGTGATCGTGGCCAGCCCGGAGAAGGCGGCCGAGCTGGGCATCACGCCGCTGGCCGAGATCGGCGCGCACGGCGTGGTCGCCGGTCCGGACGCGAGCCTGCACGAGCAGCCGTCGAACGCGATCCTCGCCGCGCTGAAGAAGGCGAAGCTGGAGGTCGGCGACCTGGACCTGGTGGAGATCAACGAGGCGTTCGCCGCGGTCGGCCTGGTGTCGAGCGAGAAGCTCGGCCTGGACGAGTCGAAGGTGAACGTCAACGGCGGCGCGATCGCGCTCGGCCACCCGATCGGCGCTTCCGGCGCGCGGCTGGCCGTGCACCTGGTGCACGAGCTGCGCCGTCGCGGCGGCGGTCTCGGCGCGGCCGCCCTGTGCGGTGGCGGCGGCCAGGGCGACGCGCTGCTGATCCGCGTCCCGTCGGCGTAAATTGGCCGGCCCGGACCTCGATGAGCTGGTCGGCCGCGCGCGGGAAGGACAACCGCGCGCGGTCGCCCGGCTCATTTCTCTTGTAGAGGATTCCTCGCCGCGCGTGGCGGATATCGCCCGCGCTTTGACGCCTTACACCGGTCGCGCTCGCGTCGTCGGGCTCACCGGCCCGCCCGGGGTCGGGAAGTCGACCTCGACCTCCGCGCTGCTGACTGCGTTGCGCGGCGAGGGTTTACGGGTCGGGGTGCTGGCGATCGACCCGTCGTCGCCGTTCTCCGGCGGTGCGCTGCTCGGCGACCGGATCCGGATGACTGAGCACGCCACCGATCCCGGCGTGTTCATCCGCTCGATGGCCACCCGGGGCCATCTCGGCGGGTTGTCCTGGGCGACCCCGCAAGCGGTGCGGGTGCTGGACGCCGCCGGGTTCGACGTGGTGCTGATCGAGACTGTCGGGGTTGGACAGTCCGAAGTGGACGTTGTGAAACTGGCTGATACCACGGTGGTTTTGCTGGCCCCGGGAATGGGCGACGGCATCCAGGCGGCGAAAGCGGGAGTGCTGGAGATCGCGGATGTGTTCGTGGTCAACAAAGCCGACCGCGACGGCGCCGACGCGACGGTGCACGACCTGAAGCAGATGATCACCTTGGCCCGCCGCGAATTGCGCGGGCCGAGCTGGCGGCAGCCGATCGTCCGCACGGTCGCGGCGAAGGGCGAGGGCGTCGACGAGGTGGTGTCGGCGTTGCGCACGCATCATGAATGGCTTGTCGCGCATGGGGAATTGGACCGCCGCCGCGCCGCTCGCGCCCGCGAGGAAGTAGCCGCGATCGCGTTGCGGAGGTTGCACGCGGAGCTGGCGGATCTTCGGCACGGCGATCGGCTGGGCGAGTTGGCGGCGCGAGTGGTGGCCCGGGAACTGGACCCGTTCGCGGCGGCGGACCGGTTGATCGGGGAACTAAAGGACTCGTGAGCGGCAATCCCGGCTAGAACCGGATTTGCCGCTCACGACGACTGTGCCGCCTCATACAGCGGCTTCGTCACCTTGCCGCTGAACTGCGGTCCCACCAGGTATCGCGTGCAGCCCGCATCCCGCTCGCACGGTTTCCCGTCCGCGGCGAAGAATCCCGCGTGCGTGTTGTCTCCGACGACCGTGCCCAATCCGGTCGCCGGGTTGAAGTCGCGCAACCGGGGGCCGCCGCTGGAACCGCCGCCCATGACGCACGCCGTGCCCCACTGATCGGGAGAGTCCGGGTCGGTGGCGGTGCCGGTCCACTGCCGCGCGGTGCCAGTGCAATACGCCAACTGCGCCCCGGTGTACTCCGGCAGGCCCTCGCGAGCCGGGTCCGAGGCCGCCCGCGGGTAGCCGAACTGGGTCACCTTCGCCGCGCCCGGCCGGTCGAAGCCGATCTGCTGCGCGCCGACCACGTCCTGCACCAGTTGTCCTGATTCGTTCGGCCCGAGAACCGCGAACGCCTGGTCGTAGGTGTCGAATTTCCGCGCGTTCTGCTGATCGTTGGCGAGCCAGGTGCGGTCGGCGACGCCGAGGCGGGCGGCGAACTTCCCGTACGGGGCCTGGCCGTCGTGGTAGCCGGGGACGAACATGATGTGCGCGTTCCAAGCGTTGTGCTCGCCAATGAGATCGGTGTCGTTGACGCAATGCCCGGCGGTGACGACCGTGCTGCGGTTCTTGCTGCGAACGACGGTCGCTGTGCAGCTCGCGTCCTCGCCGTGGTCGGTGTAGAAGAGCCGGCCGACCGTCTTCGGGAGCGGATCCGGCCACGGGGCACCGTCGGGACCGCTCTTCGGCGGATTCTGCGACGACGGTTCGGTCAGCGCGGCGAGCCGTTGCGGGGTCCAGTAGGCGAACACCGCGTGCTGTTCGGCGGCGGAGGACGCGAGCGGCTGCTGCACGGGACCGGCGGGGACGGCCAGGAGCCCGGCGACGGCCAGTCCTGCGACGAGGGGAGTGATCATGAAACCGCACCGTAGGAGGCGGGTGTCAGGAACCGGTCAGGATGCGACTTTCGCCGGAAGCGCGGGCAGTTTCCCGTCCCTATACTGCGATCCTCCGTGCACTGGGAGGGAACCGGAATGAAGAAACTGCTCGTGTCCGTGCTGACCGCGTTGTCGCTGGTCGCCGTTGCGGCACCGGCTTCGGCCGCGGATTCGGCGCCGCCGAAGGTCACGTCGGGGCCG
Source organism: Amycolatopsis sp. NPDC059235 (assembly GCF_042754125.1). Classification (NCBI taxonomy): domain Bacteria; kingdom Bacillati; phylum Actinomycetota; class Actinomycetes; order Pseudonocardiales; family Pseudonocardiaceae; genus Amycolatopsis; species Amycolatopsis sp. NPDC059235. The sequence goes on along the minus strand of NZ_JBHZAG010000005.1, from coordinate 224,646 downwards.
TGCCAGTACACCTCGACGCCGGACGACCCCGCGGTGCGCCCGGTTTCGCTCCCGCGCGATCCGAAGCACACGCCGAACCGCGGCAGCGTCGACGTCGCGGTGTTTTCCAACCAGGGCCTGCTTCCGCTGAAGCTCAACCGCGCGCAGGCGCCGTGCACCGTGCAGAGCTTCCTGCACCTGGCGGCCAACGGCTTCTACAACCAGACGACCTGCCACCGGCTCACCGCGTACCCGACGCTGAAGGTCCTGCAGTGCGGCGACCCGTCCGGCACCGGCGAGGGCGGCCCGGGCTACAAGTTCCGCGACGAACTGCCGACGACGCTCCCGCCCGCGCCGTCCGACCCGACCGGCAAGCGCCGGACGTACGCGCGCGGCCTGCTGGCCATGGCGAACGCCGGACCGGACACGAACGGCTCGCAGTTCTTCGTGGTGTACGGGGATTCCAGCCTGCTGCCGAACTACACGGTCTTCGGCACGGTCGGCTCGGCCGGACTCCGCACCCTGGACCGCGTCGCGGCGGGCGGCATCCAGCCGGACGCGGACACCCCGCCGGGGAAGACGCCGGTGGACGGGAAACCGGTGCGGAAGACGGATCTTGAGCTGGTTTTGCCGCTCTGCCTGTTCTGCGGGCGCTGAGGTCGCGCCTGGCCCGGTAGAACGGAGGCATGCGACCCGAGCCCGGCCAGGTGCTGCATTTCTCCGAAGACCCGGGGATCACGCGCTTCGTACCGCACGTCGCGGCAACCGCGCGGCAGCCGCAGCCGTACGTCTGGGCGGTCGATGCCGCCCGCTGTCCGGACTACTGGTTCCCGCGCGGATGTCCTCGGGCGATGGCTTGGGCCACGCCGTCGACCACTGACGTCGATCGGGAACGGATCCTCGGCGGCGACGAACGGGTTCATGCCGTCGAATACCGCTGGCTGGAGGCGCTCCGGACGGTGAAACTGTTCGCCTACCGGCTTCCCTCGGCCAGTTTCCGGCCGGTCGGCGAGCCTGTCCCGCATGCCCACGTCGCCGCCGAACCGGTCGAGCCGCTGGGCCCAGCAGAACCGGTCGGCGACCTGCTGCGCCTGCACGAGGAGGCCGGAATTCAGCTGCGAGTGCTCGCGAACCTCTGGCCCTTCTGGGACGCGGCGGCCGCCAGTACGGCGGGGTTCAGCGGAATCCGGCTCCGCAACGCTCGTCCGCGGGCCTGACTGGCCCACGCCACCCACCGCGAACTGGACCACCCCGCTAGGCCAATCCCGATTAGCGTGGACGGCATGACGAAGCGAATCCCGCTCGCCACGGGCGGGTTGTATCAAGCGATGTCCCACCTGCAGGGCGAGGTGAAGAAGGCCAGCGCGAACGCCGGGCTCGACGGGAAGCTCATCGAGCTGGTCAAGATGCGCGCGTCGCAGATCAACGGGTGCGCCTACTGTCTCGACATGCACGCGGCGGAGGCCGTCGCGGCTGGGGAAGCGCCGCGGCGGCTTTACGTGCTCGAGGGGTGGCGCGAGACGGAGCTGTTCACCGAGCAGGAACGCGCCGCGCTCGCCTACACCGAGGCGATGACCCTGATCTCGGACCACAAGGACGTCCCCGAAGACGTCTACGCCGAGGCGGTCCGCGTGTTCACCGAGGACCAGTACCGCGCGCTGGCGTGGTGCGTGGTCGCCATCAATACCTGGAACCGGCTCATGGTCGCGAGCCACGCCCCGCTGCCGGAGCGTGCGGAGTGAGCGCCGGGAAGCTGCGGGCGCTGCACGTCCCTGGCAAGCCGTTGATTCTGCCGAACGCTTGGGACGCGGACACTGCGCAGGCGGTGGAAGCGGCCGGATTTCCCATCGTGGCAACGAGTTCCGCGGCGGTCGCGGCGGCGCTCGGGCAGGCGGACCACGAGGGAGCGTCCGCGGATGAGATGCTCGCGGCGGCCAGGCGGATCGTGGACGCGGTGTCGGTGCCGGTGACCGTCGATGCCGAGGCTGGGTATGGCTTGGCACCAGCGGATCTTGCTGCCCGGCTGAAGGAAATCGGTGCGGTCGGCTGCAATATCGAGGACACCGACCACGGCAAGGGCAGTCAGCGACCGGCGGCGGAACAGGCGGAGTGGCTCGCCGGGTTGCGTCGGGCGGCTGGCGACGGGCTCGTGGTCAACGCGCGGGTGGATTCGTTCCTCGGGGCACCGGACGAGCAGGCTGTGCTCGACGACGCGGTGGCTCGCGGGCGCGCGTACCTCGAGGCCGGCGCCGATTGTGTGTACCCGATTCTCGTGCGTTCGCCGGAAGTGCTGGCCGAATTCGTCCGTCAGGTGGGCGGTCCGGTCAACGCTTCGGCGCTTCCCGGCGGTCCGGGTCTGGCCGGGCTTGCCGAACTGGGGGTAGCCCGGATTTCCCTGGGGGCCGGGTTGTGGCGGTATCTGCGCCGCGTTCTGGAAGGCACTCTCGACGGGATCGCGCAGGGGAAGCTGCCGTATTGAAAAACCGCTGGGTGCCGCGGCGAGAGCGGCACCCAGCGGTTTCATCGGGGCAAAAATCAGTGCTGTACGGCCTTTTCCGCACCGGCACCGGTGAGCGCCCGTACTTCCATTTCGGCGTATTTCGCCTTGTCGTGTTCCTTGGACAGGATCGTGCCGAGCCAGCCGAGCACGAACGCGATCGGAATGGACACCAGGCCCGGGTTGTCGAGCGGGAACCAGTGGAAGTCGACGCCCTGCAGCATCGACGCGCTCTTGCCCGTCTTCGGGTCGACCGGCTTCCCGGAAACGGCGGGCGAGAACACGATGAGCACGATCGTCACGATCAGCCCGCCGTAAATGCTCCACAGCGCGCCCTGGGTGTTGAACCGTTTCCAGAACAGCGAGTACAGGATCGTCGGCAGGTTCGCCGAAGCCGCCACCGCGAAGGCCAGCGCCACCAGGAACGCGACGTTCTGCCCATTCGCCAGAATGCCGCCGAGAATCGCGACAATGCCGATCACCACGGCGGTGATCCGGGCGACCCGGACCTCCGAACCGGTGTTGGCCTTGCCCTTCTTCAGCACGTTCGCGTACACGTCGTGCGCGAACGAAGCGGACGCGGTGATCGTCAATCCCGCGACCACGGCGAGGATCGTGGCGAACGCGATCGCCGAGATCAACCCGAGCAGCACCGGACCGCCGAGGTTCAGCGCCAGCAACGGCGCCGCGGAGTTCACGCCGCCCGGAGCCTTCTTGATCGCGTCCGGTCCGACCAGCGCGCCCGCGCCGTAGCCGAGCACCAGCGTGAACAGGTAGAACACGCCGATCAGCACGATCGCCCACACCACCGAACGACGCGCCTCGCGCGCGGTCGGCACGGTGTAGAAGCGCATCAGCACGTGCGGCAGGCCCGCGGTGCCCAGCACCAGCGCGATGCCGAGGGAGAAGAAGTCCAGCTTCGTCGTGCCGTTGGTGCCGTACTGCTTGCCCGGCCCGAGCAGCGCTTCACCGGCGTGGCCGGCCTTGTCGACCGCGCCCTGCAGCAGCGCGGAGAAGTTGAAGCCGTACTTGCCGAGCACCCACAGCGTCATCGCCAGCGCGCCGATGATCAGCAGCGCCGCCTTGATGATCTGGACCCAGGTGGTGCCCTTCATGCCGCCGATGAGGACGTAGGCGATCATGATCACGCCGACCACCGCGATCACCAGCGACTGCGCGGCCTTGCCCTCGATGCCCAGCAGCAGCGCGACCAGTCCGCCCGCGCCGGCCATCTGCGCCAGCAGGTAGAAGAACGACACCACGAGCGTCGAAACCGCCGCCGCGGCGCGCACCGGACGTTGCCGCATCCGGAACGCCAGCACGTCGCCCATCGTGAACTTGCCGGTGTTGCGCAGCAGTTCCGCCACCAGCAGCAGCGCGACCAGCCACGCCACCAGGAAGCCGATCGAGTACAGGAATCCGTCGTAGCCGTACACCGCGATGGCGCCGGCGATGCCGAGGAACGACGCCGCCGACAGGTAGTCGCCGGAGATCGCGATGCCGTTCTGCGGGCCGGTGAACGCGCGGCCGGCCGCGTAGTAGTCGGACGCGGTCTTCGTGTTGCGGCTCGCGCGGAACACGATCACCAAGGTGATGACCACGAACAGCGCGAAAATCGTGATGTTGAGCGTCGGGTTGCTGCCCTCGACGCTCGCGGCGAGCGTGCTCACGCGCCCTCCTTCGCCGGGTTTTCGATGTCGTCCTTGATCCGCTCAGCAAGCGGGTCGAGCTTCTTGTTGGCGTAGCGCACGTACAGCCACGTGATGAGGAACGTGGAGACGAACTGCAGCAGCCCGAAGAGCAGGCCGACGGTGAAGTTGCCGGTGATCTTCGTGCTCATGAAGCCGTGCGCGTAGTCCGCGAGCAGGACGTAGAGCAGGTACCAGGCGAGGAACAGTCCGGCCATCGGGAACACGAACCGGCGCAGCCGGCCGCGGAGTTCGCGGAACTCGGCGCTGTCGTGCGCCTGCTCCCAGATCGTGTCCGGCGGCGCGCCGGACGGGTCGCCTGCGCTCATGGGATCTCCCTTGTGCGACGCTGCGGATGTGGTGCGCGACACAGTAGGGAGGACTCCGAGCCAGCGGAACCGTCAGCGGCTCAAACGCCTCGCCGCACGACGAACGGTTGACGAACGGTCACCGGGCGTGGACGAAGGGCGTTCGTCGAGGTGCAGCCGCAGCATCGCGGCCCCGGCCCAGGACGGTGGGCGCCCGCGCAGTGACACCGTGATCATCACGCCGAACGCGAGCGGTACCGACCAGGGTGCCGGTTGCGAGACCAAGATCGCCACCCAACCATGCATCGTCGGCCCGGCCAGCGCAAACAGGATCGACCCTGACGAGGCGGCCAGGCCGGTCAGCACTCCGGCGATCGCGCCCGACGCGGTGAGCCGCTGCCACCAGATGCCGAGCACGAGCAGCGGGCAGAACGTGGACGCGGCGACGGTGAACCCCCACGTCACGAGCACTCCGGCGTCGAGCCGCGCGGACGGCAGCGCGAACAGCACCATCGCGATCGCGGCGAACACGACCGTGACCCGCAGACGACGCAGGCCGCCGGGCATCAGGTCGTAGGCGAGCGCTCCGGACATCACCAGCAGCAATCCCAGTGACGTCGCCAGAAACGCCGCGAACGCGCCTGCGGTGAGCAACGCGGTGAACAACTGCCCGGCCCAGCTGTGATCGACTTGCGAGGGCAGCGCGACAACGACGGTGTCGGTGTTGCCGGACAGGTACAGCTGCGGCACGAGCACCCGGCCGAGCACGCCGTAGATCCCCGGGAAGAGGTAGAAGACCCCGAGCAGCGCCACGGTGATCGCGGCGGTGCGGCGTGCGGCGCGGCCGTCTGGGCTGGTGTGGAAGCGCATCAGGACGTGCGGGAGGCCCATGGTGCCGAGGACGGTCGCGATGAGGACCGCCCACGTGCCGAGCAGCGGGTACCCCTTGTCGATCTCCAGCAGCGGACGCTGCCACTCCGGCCCGCCGAGCGCGACCTCTCCGCTGACGCCGGGAACCTGCGCACCGGCGGCGAAGGTGAGCTGTTCTCCCTTGTGCACCACCAGTTGTCCCGGTGGGACGGTGCCGCGGTCCTCGATCGCGGTGGGTTCGCGGAAGGTGAGCGTGACGTCGTGGTCGAACTGCACCGGGGTGGCGTGCGAGAAGCGGGTGAACTCGACCGGCGTGAGGCTGGCGTCGCGGGTTTCGGAACCGATGTGGAGCACCAGCCACAGCGCGGGGACGAGGAACAGCACGAGTTTCAGGAAGAACTGGAACGCCTGGACGTACGTCGCCGCGCGCATCCCGCCGAGGGCGAGCGTGACGCTGACCGCGGTGCCCGCGATGACCACGCCGACCCAATACGGCGTTCCGCCGACCGCGGTGAGCACGAGCCCGGCTGTGCGGAATTGCGGGACTACGTAGATGGTCCCGATCACCAGCACGACCACGGCGGCGAGGCGGCGTAAAGCGGGGGAGGCGAGGCGGGCTTCGGCGAAGTCGGGGACGGTGAGTGCGCCGGATCTCCGCATGGGCGCGGCGACGAGGACCAGCATCGCGACGTATCCCGCGGTGAAGCCGACCGGATACCAGAGCGCGCCGACGCCGTCCTTCACCATCAGCCCGGCGACGCCGAGGAACGACGCCGCGGACAGGTATTCGCCGGAGACCGCGGCGGAGTTGACGAAGGGCGAGATCCGCCGGGATGCCACGAGGAAGTCGGACGTGGTGCGCATGGCGGCGACCCCGCGAACGCCGATGAGCAGCGTGACGAGGACGACCGGGGCTACCGCGAGCGCGATGTCCATTTCACCGATCGTCCTCGATCTTCTCCGCGCGGCGCAGCTGCCACCACGAGAGTCCGGCGAGCACCGGGTACGGCAGGACCGCGATCAGCAGCCAGGACAGCGGAATTCCCCACAACCGCACGCTGTCGAGCGACGGGGCGAGCGAAAACAGCACCGGCAAACCCAGCACCAGCACGAACATCGCCACCAGCGCGGGGATTCCGCGACGGCGCTGGATCCGGTACAGGACGGCCGCGCGTTCCGCTTCCGGCGCGCGCAGGCGGGGCATTCGCCAGCGGCCGCGTTCGAGGCGTCGCGAGCGGGCGAGCCTGGTCTGCGGGCTGGTGACGGCGACGCGTTTGGTGCGGCTCATCGGAGGGCCTGCGCAACCGTCGTGAGTGCTGGTGCCGGTTCTAACCGGCGTAAACACTCACGAGCCCTAACCGCGCCCCTCACCGGGTGCTCCCGAGCTGCCCGCGCTGCGCCGCTTCCAGCAGCCGGTCCCGAAGATCCCGCGCATGTCGTCGGCTGACCGGCACATCGCCAGCCTCAGTGTGCGCCAGCAGCCCGCCCGTCGTGTCGCTCCGCAGCTCCAACACCGCACTCACCGCGAGCAGAAATCCCCGATGCACCCGGGTAAACCCAGTTCCTTCCCAATACTCTTCGAGCCGCGAGATCGGCATCCGCACCGGATGCACGCCGCCGCGCGTGTGGAGTCGGACGTAATCGCCGTTGGCTTCGGCGAACAGCACGTCGTCGCGGCGGACGTAACGAGTGCGGCCGCCGGAATCGACTGGCAGCGCGGCCATCGCGTCCGGCGAGGACTTCCGACGGCCACTCGGGACCAAACGGGTCACCTTCGCCAGCGCGGCGGAAAGACGTTCCGTACGCACCGGTTTGAGCAGATAGTCCACCGCGCCAATGCCGTACGCGGCCACCGCGTGTCCGTCGTGTGCGGTGACGAAAACGATCACCGGCGGCTCGGACAGTTTCGCCAGCAGCGTCGCGAGTTCCAGCCCGTCCAAACCCGGCATGGAAATGTCGAGGAAGACCGCGTCGAAATGGTCTGCCTGCAACAGTTTCAGTGCCTTCAACGCATCGCTGGCACCGACGACCTCGCCGACTTCCGGTGCTTCGCGCAGCATCCGGCACAGTTCGTCCAACGCCGGCGCGAGATCGTCGACCGCCAGCACCCGCAGCCCGCTCACGGCAGCACCCCCGGCTGGAACCGCGGTACTCGCAGGACGACCCGGGTGCCTTCGCCGACCGCCGTCTCCACCGTCAGCCCGTACCAGGCCCCGTAGACCGTGCGCAGTCGTCTGTCCACATTGGCCATTCCGAGCCCGGTGCCGTCGCCGCTGCCCGCGAGGATGGCGGCGGCGCGCTCGGGCTCCATGCCGACCCCGTCGTCCTCGACGCTGATCACGCAGTCGTTCCCTTCCGCCTGTCCGTGCACCTGGACGAGCCCGGTGCCCGACCGCGGCTCGATGCCGTGCCGGATCGCGTTTTCCACGAGGGGTTCGAGTACCAGGTAAGGCACCGCCACCGCAAGTACCTCCGGTGCGACCCGCACCTGCACCTTCAGTCGTTCGCCCAGCACCGCCCGCTGCAGCGCGAGATACGTTTCCACCGCGCGGAACTCCTCGGCGACGACGGTGTACTCGCCGTGCCGCGACAGGCTGTAGCGGGTGTAGTCGGCGAAATCCAGCATCAGATCACGCGCGCGGTCCGGTTCCGAGCGGACGAACGAGGCGATGACGGTGAGCGCGTTGTAGACGAAATGCGGCGACATCTCCGCCCGCAGCGCCCGGAGTTCGGCTTGCGCGGCCTGATCCGCCGAAGCTTCGAGCCGACCCCGTTCCAAAGCCTGTACCACGAGGTCGGAAGCCTGCCGGGTCACCGCGCCGGGAACCTCGCCGACCAGCAGCAACGCACCCGCCAGTTCGTCGTGCACGTGGAGGGGAACCGCCGTCACGCCGCCCGCGGTGATCGGTTCTTCCTGGTGCAGCACGTCGTCCAGAATTCGGGACACCGCGTCGTCGGCACCGGGCCGGCCGGACCACATCAAGGTGCCGGACAGATCGGAGAGCCCCAGCCCGGCGACGCCGAACAGCCGCCGCAACCCGTGCGCGGCGCGTCGGGCGCGGACTCCGGACAGACCGTCCTTCAGGTCGTCGGCGACCTTCCGCGCCGCGCCGAGCACGCCGACGGCGTCCGGGCGGGAGCGCCACGGCAGCCGGGCACTCTCGGTCATCGACGGCCTCCCCTCGGGTACCTGGGGGAGTAGATACTAGCCGGGAAGACGGCGAAGGGGACTTTCCGTGCGGAAAGTCCCCTTCGGTCGGACCTTAAGCTAGCACTTCTGCTTGTAGAAGTACTGGGAATTCGCGTCCAGGTCGTCCTTGGTGATCGAGTGCAGCTGCGCGGTCAGGTCTCGCTCGGTCGGCTTGCCCTCCAGCGCGGCCACCGCCTGGTCGACGCCCTTGGTGCCGATCTGCGCCGGGTCCTGCGCGATGAGCGCCTGGTACTCGCCCTTCTTCAGACCGTCCACTTCGGACGGGCTGGCGTCGAAGCCGACCAGGTTGACCTTGCCGATCTTGCCCGCGTTGCGCAGACCGGTCGCCGCGCCCTCGCCGGTGTTGAGGTTGGTGGCGAAGATGCCGACGAGGTCCGGAGTGGAGACCAGCGCCGCGGTCACCTTCGACGCTGCTTGCTCCGGCTCGTTCTGAGTGAACTGAATGCCCGTCGACTTGAGGTTCGGGTGGTTCTTCAGTTCGTCCTCGAAGCCCTTCGCACGGGCGGCAGTGGTGGACGTGCCCGCGATGGTGTCGAGGATCAGCACTGAACCCGGCTTGTCGCCAACGAGCTTCGCCATGGTCTGCGCGGCGAGCTTGCCGCCCTCGGCGTTGTCCGAGGAGACCGACGACACCGCGACGCTCTTGTCCTTGAGCGAAGTGTCGACCTCGACGATCTTCGCGCCGCGATTCTTCACCTGTTGGATCGGTGCGAGCATCGCCTGGTCGTCGGTCGGGGCGACCAGCAGCGCGGCGGGCGGGTTGGAGCCCAGCGAGTTGACGATGGACGTCTGCATGGTGGCGTCGAACTTCTGCGGTGCCTGCACGGTCAGTTCGTAGCCGAGCTTCTTCGCTTCTTCCTGCGCGCCGCACTGCATCGAGATGTAGAACGGCTCCGCCTGCACCCCTGGTACCAGCGCCAGCTTCTTGCTGTTCGCGGAGTTGCCGCCGGACTCGGACCCGCTCTGCCCGATCTGCCCGGCGCCGCACGCGGCCACCAGCATCGCCGCGGACGCGAGTGTCCCCGCGGCGAGGACGGTTTTGCTGAACTTCATCGTAAGCACCTCTTTGTACTCGGGGACCGATTCAGCGGGAGTTGCGCTTGCGGCGCTGGCGCTGGTCGAACCACACCGCCGCGATGAGGACCGCGCCGACCGCGATCTGCTGCCAGTAGTCCTGCACGTGCGTGATGTTGAAGCCCTTCTTCAGCACGGCAGGGATGAACACCCCGATCACCGTGCCGAGCATCGAGCCGACGCCGCCGAAGAGGCTCGTGCCGCCCATCACCGTCGCGGAGATGGAGTTGAGGTTGTCGGTGGCGTGCGCTGAGATCGTGGTCGACGTGTAAAACGCCAGCGACAGGAACCCCGCGAGCCCCGCGAGGAAACCGGTGAGCAGGTACACCTTCAGCAGGTGCGCGGTCACGCCGATGCCTGACCGCCGCGCAGCCTCAGCGTTCGAGCCGACGGCGAACGTGTAGCGGCCGAACCTCGTGGTGTGCAGCAGCCACGCGCCGATCAGCGTGATCACCACGGCCACCAGTACGAGGTTCGGGATCCCGCCGAACGACGTGCCGTATCCGAGCACCTTGTTCAGCTCGGTGGGCACGCTGTGCACGTCCGACCCGTTGTTGAGCAGGTATGCCACGCCGAGCGCCGCGCCCATCGTGCCGAGCGTGACGATCAGCGGCGGGATGCCCGCCACCGCGATGAGGAATCCGTTGATCAAGCCCCAGAGCGTGCCCGCGAGCACCGCCGCGACGAGCCCGGCGGTGATGACGCCCCACCCGGCGTGCGAGGCGTCGCCGCCGCTGAGCGCTTCCATCGTTTTGCCCGCGACCATGCCCGCGAAGATCAGCACCGACCCGACGGACAGGTCGATGCCGGAGGTGATGATCACGAACGTCATGCCGACCGAAAGCACCAGCAGCACGGACGTTTCGTTCAGCAGCATCTGGAAGGTGAACACCGTCGCGAACTGGCCCGGGGCGAGTACGGTGAACACCGCGATCAACGCGACCAGCACCAGCGAGATCCAGAAGGTGTTCGCCCCGACGAGCCGTTTTCCCAGCGGCGGCTTGACGAACTCGCCGTCCACAGTGGTCTGAATGTCCTTCGCCGGAGCGCTCATGCCACCTCCTCCCGCACGAGGGCCCCGGTCATCGCCGCGACCAGATCCTCGAGTTTCGTGTCCGCCCCGGCGAACCGGGCGACGCGCCTGCCCTGCAGCAGCACCTCGACCCGGTCCGACACCGACAGCACCTCGGGCATGTTGTGGCTGATCAGCACCACCGCGATGCCTTTGTCCCGGACCTTCTTGATCACGTCCAGCACGCGCCCACGCTGCCGAACGCCCAGCGCCGCGGTCGGTTCGTCCATGAACACGACCTTCGACGCCCACGCCACCGACCGGGCCACCGCGACGCTTTGCCGCTGCCCGCCGGACAACGAGCCGATCGACACGTCGGTGCTCTGCAGCGTGACGCCGAGCTTTTCGAACTCGACCACCGCCTGGCGGCGCATCTCCGCCTTGTCCAGCATGCCGAGCTTGCCCAGGATGCCCTTGCGCGGGATTTCCCGGCCGAGGAACAGATTCGCCGCCGGATCGAGGTCCGGCGCGACCGCGAGATCCTGGTACACCGTCTCGATGCCTGCCCGGCGCGCGGCCACCGGAGAATCGAGGTGGACCTCTTTCCCGTCGAGCAAGATCCGGCCCGACGTCGGCTGTTCAGCCCCGGACAGGCACTTCACGAGCGTGGATTTGCCCGCGCCGTTGTCGCCGATCAAAGCGGTCACCTCGCCCGCGCGCGCCTGGAAAGACGCGCCGCGCAAGGCTTCCACCGATCCGTAGTGCTTGGTCAGGTCCACCGCGTCGAGCAGGATCTCGCTCATCGGCGCTAACTCCTTTCCGGGGCGGGCGGACGGCAGCGGATGACGGTGAGCGAACCGGACAGCTCGGTCTGGCCCGCGGAGAACGGCACCGCGTAGGTGTCGCCCTTGGCCACCGGGAACTCGCCGCCGTGCTCGGTGCGCAGGGTGCCCTCGCCGTCGAGCGCGACGAGCACGCTGAACGACGGGTCGAGGGAGAACGCGTTGCCGGACAACTGGATCCGGTCGGCGCGGAAGAACTCCGCCGAGTCCGGTGCGAGCAAGTCCACCGCGGTCGCTTCGTCGCCGGAGGTGTGCTTCACGATCGTCTTGAGCCGGTCGTCGTCCCAGCCTGAGGTGTCGAGCGTTTCGATCGCGGTGTCGAAGCCGATCCCGAGGTGGCCCTTTTCCGGCGAGGCGAGGAAATCACGCCATTCCAGGGTCAGCGAGAAGTCTGTCGGCTGCTGCAACTCGACCACGAACACGCCCTCGCCGATCGCGTGCGGCAGCCCGGCCGGGATGTAGACCGTGTCGCCCGCCTGCACCGGGATGCTGTTGAGCGCGCCCAGCATGCTCGGCGCGTCCTGCTCGCGGGTCCATTCGGCGACGGTGTCCTTGCTCAGCGTCGCCCGGAAACCCGGGTACACGCGCGGGTCGTCGCCGTAGGTGCCGACCACGATCCACGCCTCGGTCTTGCCGAAGTGCGAGTCGAAGTGCTTGCGGGCGAAGGAATCCGACGGATGGAAGTGCACCGGCAGCCGCTGTCCGGCGTCGAGCAGCTTGACCAGCAGGCCGGTCGAGTCGCCGAGTTTGGCGACGTGCGCCGCGCCCAGCCACGCGTCCGGGTCGCCGCCGACCGCGTCGCGCAGCCAGATCCCGCTGGGCAGCTTGGTGAGACCGTTGGTCTCCTGGCCGAACATGGTCGTGACGGAACCGACCCAGTCCTCCGGCCCGAATTTCGAGTCGGTGCCGGTCGCGCCGCGCAGCGCGGCGATGGCGTCGCCGCCCCGGTAGAACTGCGGCGGCTGGTTGGCCGGGAGCGCGACCGGCTCGAGGTGCTTGGTCACAGGGCGGCCTCACCGGAACCGCGGGCGACTAGGTGCACGGGCAGAACTACCTTTCTCGGGGCGGACTGGTCTCCCTGGATCCGGGCGAACAGCAGCTCGGCCGCTGCGTGCCCGAGGGCGCTGACGTCGTGGGCGATCACGGTGACCGGCGGGTCGAGCAGGTCCGCCAGCTCGAAATCGTCGAAGCTCACCAGCGCGGGCCTGCGCTCGGAATGCGCGAGCGCGCGCAGCAGGTGCACCGCGACCCGGTTGTTGCCCGCGATCACGGCGGTGGCCGGATTCGGCCCGCCGATCAGCTTGCGCACGGCGTGGCCGACGGTTTCCGGCGTCGGCGTCTGCATCGCCACGAGGCTCTCGTCGTAGGAGATCCCGTTGCGCACACAGCCTTCCCGGAATCCGCGGAGCCGCTCGGCGGCGGTGAAGATGTCCGGGCTGTCGCCGAGGAACGCGATCCGGCGGTGGCCGTGGCGCACGAGGTGGCCGACCGCCTCGATGGTGCCGCCGAGGTTGTCGACGAGCACGGTGTCGGCCACGATGTCGCCCGCCGGGCGGTCGAGGAACACCACCGGCGTGCCCGCGCGCATTTCCGGCACGAGATACCCGTGCTGGAGGCCGGCGGGCACGATCAGCAGCCCGTCCACGCGCCGCGCGCAGAACTCCAGCGACAGCTCGCGCTCGCGGTCGGAGTTCTCGCCGGACGACCCGGTCAGCACGTGTCTGCCGAACGACGTCGCGATCCGTTCCACCGCGCGGTTCAGCTCGGAGTAGAAGGGGTTGCCGACGTCCTCGACGACCAGGCCGATGGTGCCGGTGGTCGAGCCGCGGCGCAGGTTGCGGGCGCCGAGGTTCCGGCGGAACCCCAGCTGTTCGATCGCGGCCACCACGCGCTCGGCGGTGTCCGGATGCACCGCGGGCTCGTCGTTGACGACCCGCGACACCGTTTTGATGCTGACGCCGGCCAGCCGGGCCACATCGCTCATCGTGGCCCGCCTGCTGGCGGGGCGGGGAAGTCCGTCCGCGTCCCGGCCCGAGTGAGACAACGTTGTCATAATGCGGGGGATTGGACACCATCCGGCTTGTCGCTGTCAATGCTTGCCGGTTCGTCTTGCCCGCTTCGACGAATCCGCTGGTGCGGATGGTGGACATCGTTGTCTCGAATCGGACAGGCTCTCACCGCGGTCTTGACGATCCGGTGAGCCATTGCCGAAGGTAGCCCGCATCGACGGTGCGCGACAAGGTTGTCATCGATGCCTCGAGGTCGGTGACGCGGCTCGCGCCGGACAACTGGAGAGGCGATGGCGATGGCGCGAGCGCGCTGGAGAGCCGGACTGATCTTTCTGACATCCGCGGTCGTGGCGACAGGGGCCTCGGTGGTCCCTGCGGCCCCCGCACTGGCCGATCCCGCGAAGACCGCTGACCTGGCGAAGTGGGTGAACCCGTTCGTCGGCACCCGGCCCGGCGGCGCGGACCACGGGACCGGCGGCGGCGCGGGCAACACCTTCCCCGGCGCGGTGGCGCCGTTCGGGATGGTGCAGTGGAGCCCGGACACGAAGAAATCCCAGCCGGGCGGCTATTTCTACGACGACAACACGATCACCGGGTTCAGCCTCACGCACCTTTCCGGCGCGGGCTGCACCACGTATCAGGACCTGCCGTTCATGCCGTACGTCGGCGAGATCAGCACGTCGCCCGCGACCGATCCGGGCCACTACACCTCGACGTTCTCGCATCAGAACGAACACGCGACCGCCGGCGCGTACGACGTCGCCCTCGACAACGGCGCGAAGGTCGAGCTGAGCGCGACGCAGCGCACCGGTTCCGGACGGTTCACCTACCCTGCGGGCGCGGCGTCTACGTTGCTGGTCAACACTTCCGGCTCGGTCAACGGCACGGACGACGCGTCGATCAGCATCGGCAAGGACACTATCAGCGGCTGGGCGACCAGCGGCCGGTTCTGCGGTGCGAAGGACTCGTACCGGGTCTACTTCTCGGCGAAGTTCGACACCCCGTTCGAGTCGGTCGGGACGTGGAAGAACGGCGCGGTGACGCCGGGCAAGACCGCGGAGACCGGCGGTGCCAAGGCGAAAGTCGCGCAGCCCAACGGCATCGGCTCCTCGATGGCGCGTCCGGCGGCGGCGAAACCGCAGGACACGACGGTGAGCGGCCCGGGCAGCGGCGGCTACGTGACGTTCCCGAACCTCAACGGCGCGCAGGTCAACGTCCAGGTAGGACTGTCCTTTGTATCCATCGACGGTGCGAAGGCGAACCTGAAGGCGGAGAACAACGGCAAGAAGTCGTTCGACGCCGTGGCCGCGTCCGCGCGGAAGGCGTGGAACGACCAGCTCGGCAAGATCCAGGTCAGTGGTGGCAGTGACGCCGACACCACGACGTTCTACACCTCGCTGTACCACTCGCTGATCCAGCCGAACGTCTTCTCCGATGTGGACGTCGCTACCCGGGCTTCGACGGCCGGATCCACCAGGCCGAACGCGGGCACGCGACGTACACGAACATCTCCGGCTGGGACATCTACCGCTCCGAGGTCCCGCTGCTGGCCACCATTGCGCCGAAGGAGACTTCGGACCTCGTGCGCTCGATGATGGCGTTCGCCGAACAAGGCGGTTCGTGGGACCGCTGGACGGTGGCGAACGACTACACCGGCGTGATGAACGGGGATCCGTACCACATCATCGTTTCCAGCGCCTACGCGTTCGGCGCGCGTGACTTCGACGCGCAGAAAGCGTTGCTGCTCATGATCAAGGGCGCGACGCAGCCGACGCAGGGCTACACCGAACGCCCCGGTCTCCAGGATTACCAACGACTTGGCTACGTTCCCGGCGCGGCGGCGGACACCCTGGAGTACACGAGCGCGGACTTCGCCATCGCCCAGTTCGCGAAGCGGCTTGGCGACAGCGCCACGTACACCACGTTTATGAAGCGCGCGCAGAACTGGCAGAACCTCTACAACCCGGGCAGCGGACACCTGCAGCCGCGCAACTCGGACGGCTCGTTCTCCGCGAACTACGACCCGGCCAGCTCGCAGGGCTGGGTCGAGGGCAACGGCGCGCAGTACGACTGGATGGTTCCGTACGACCTCGGCGGTCTCGTGACCGCGTTCGGCGGCAGCACCGCCACGCAGTCTCGTTTGGACACTTTCTTCACGAAGCTGAACGCGGGAACCCATGAGCCGTATGCGTTCCTGGGCAACGAGCCGAATTCGAACGCGCCCTACGTGTACTCGTTCGCCGGTGCTCCGGCGAAAACGCAGAACATCGTGCGCCGGGCGATGGACGAGCTGTACAACCCGCGTCCCGAGGGCCTGATCGGCAACGACGACCTCGGGCAGATGTCGTCCTGGTACGTCTGGTCCGCGCTCGGCGTCTACCCGGAGATCCCGGGCCGCGCCGAAACCGTGCTGACCACGCCGCGCTTCGCGCACGCCGAGGTGACCACCGGGGCGGGCAAGAAGATCACCGTCAACGCTCCCGGCACCGGCGAGTACACCAGCAGCCTGAAGGTGAACGGCGGCGCGGCCAACAAGGCATGGCTGTCGGAGGGGCTCATCTCGCAGGGCGGCAAGCTGGACTTCACCCGGTCGGCGACCGCGACCGCGTGGGGTTCCGCTCCGGCTGACGCGCCGCCGTCGTTCCGCGAGCAGGAGAAGCCGAGCCTGTCCTTTGTGGACCCGGCACGCGCGGTGGTGCCCGCTGGCACGACCTCGACCGCTTCGGTGGGCGTGCAGGATCTTTCCGGCACCGCAAAGACCTGGACCTACTCCGCGGGTAGCGCCGACGGCATCACGCTGTCGCCCGCGACCGGTTCCGTTCAGGTCCCGGCGGCCGGCAAGGGCCACGCGCAGGTGACGGTGAGCGTTCCGGCAGGCACTTCCGACGGTCCGCGCCGGATCCCGGTCACCTTCTCCTCGCCGGGCCTCGCGGACGTACAGGCGGTGCTGACCGTCCTGGTGGCGAAGCCGAACAGCTGGCTGGCCACAGTGGACAACACCGGTCTCTCGCCGGACGCGAACTCGGCCGCCGCGAACTTCGACGGCGGCGGCTGGAGCTACTCGGCGGACGCGCTGGCCAAGGCCGGGGCCAAACCGGGCAGCACGGTGTCGAGCGACGGGCTGAACTTCACCTGGCCGTCGTACCCGGTCGGCGACCCGGACAACGTCGTCGCCGCAGGGCAGACGATCACCGTGTCCGGTTCGGGACGGCTCGCGCTGCTCGGCTCCGCCAGCAACGGCAACGCACAGGGCACGCTCACCGTCACCTACACCGACGGCAGCAAGTCCACCGCCGCCGTCGGATTCTCCGACTGGACCCTGGGCGGCGGCGGAGCGCAGCCGGCGTTCGGCAACCGGATCGTCCTGTCCACCCCGTACCGCAACTCCGCGGGCGGCGACCCGCAGCCGATCCGCACGATGGTGTTCGCCACCGCGCCGATCACGCTGGACGCGGGCAAGACCGTCGCGAGCGTAACGCTGCCGAGCGGCGTCAGCGGCGGCTCCATGCACGTGTTCGCCATCGCCGCGGGCTGATCCAGTCGTTCCGTGAAGGGCTCCTTGAAGGAATCTGATTCCCTCAAGGAGCCCTTCACGGACTTTCCCAGAGGAGTCCCATGAGGAGCAGGGTTTTGGCGAGTGCGATGGCGCTCGCTGTCACCGCGGCTGCGCTCACGCCGGTCGCGGCGCAAGCGCGCCCGGCCGACCCGCTGGACGCGGTGAACACGTTCATCGGCACACAGGACGAGGGCAACACTTTCCCCGGTGCGTCCGCGCCGTTCGGCATGGTGCAATCCAGCCCGATCACCACGCATTACGCGGGCTATCTCTACACCGACACCGCGATCCGCGGCTTCGGCCATTTCTTCCTGTCCGGCGCGGGATGCTGGGAACAGGGCGGCCTGGTGTCGATGCTGCCGACCACCGGTGACATCGGCCCGGGCGCGGCGTTCGACACCAGCAAGCCCGCGACCTTCGACCAAGCCAAATACGCCGCGCCGTATACGCACGAAGGAGAAGTCGGGAAGCCCGGCTACTACAAGGTGCACCTCACCGGCTACGGCGGCATCGATGTAGAAACCACCGCCAGCACGCGCAGCGGCGTCGAGCGATACTCTTTCGACAAATCCGGCCCAGCCAACGTTTTCGTGAACGTCGGGCAGGCCAATGCAAAGGAACCGGTCAGCGGCAGCAGCGTCCGGATCGTCGACGACCACACCATCGCAGGCACTGTCGAATCGCAAGCCTTCTGCGGCGGCAAGCCGTACACCACTTACTTCACCACGAAATTCGACCAGCCCTTCTCCTCCTACGGCACCTGGTCACCAGACGGTGGCACGCCCGGAAGCCGCTCGGCACAAGGCGGTGCGGGCCTGCGCGGCGCGTGGCTGACCTTCCCGAAGGGCGGCCAAGTCACTGCCACCACGTCAATTTCCCAAGTGGACGCTCGTGGCGCGGACACCAACCTCGCCGACTCGCGCGTCCGTCCCTTCGACGCGGTGAAGAACGACGTCCATCGCGCCTGGCGCCGTGAGCTGTCCAGTGTGGACATCACCGGCGGCACTCCGGACGACCGCTCGGTCTTCTATACCTCGCTCTACCACGCCTTCCTGCAACCGCTGACCGCGAACGACGCCGACGGCCGGTACTACGGCTTCGACAAGAAGATCCACCGTGCCATCGGCTGGACGTACTACGACTTCTTCTCCCTCTGGGACACCTACCGCTCGCAAAACCAGCTGCTGGCTTTGCTGAAACCGGACCGGGCCAGGGACGTCGCGAAGAGCATCCTCGCGATCCACGATCAAGGCGGCTGGCTCCCGCGCTGGGCGTACGCGAGCCAGGAAACGAACACCATGACTGGAGATCCGGTCACGCCATTCCTGGTCGACCTGTGGCGTTTCGGCGCGTTGAGCGGCGACGAAATGCACGCCTACCAAGCGTTGCTGCAGAACTCCCGCGAAATCCCGCCCGCGTCGTCACCGTTCCAAGGACGCTCCGGCAACGCGAGCTACCAGGCCGACGGATTCGTCCAATACGACCCGAACTTCCCGAAGAAAGGCCAAGACACCGACCCGGCACACGGTGCGTCGGCGACTCTCGAGTACGCCCTCGGCGACTGCTCCCTCTCGGTGATGGCCTCCGCGCTCGGCCGCAAACAGGACGCGAAACAGCTGGCAGCCAAGGGCCGGACATACGCGACGCTGTGGGATCCGTCGGTGACCGACCGCGGCTTCACCGGCTACTTCCGCCCGAAGGTGACCGGCGGCAGCTGGTACACCCCGGCCGACGGCCCGTACAGCCCGCAAGGCCAGGACGGCTTCCACGAGGGCACGGCGTGGCAGTACCAGTGGCTGGTGCAGCAGGACGTACCCGGCCTGGTGGCGAAGATGGGCGGCGCGGCCAACGCGGGCAAGCGGCTCGACGACTTCTTCGCCTACGACGACCTGGTGAAGGACCCGGCGAAGACCGCGCACGAGAAGTGGGTCGTCGGCCCGTACGACTACTACAAGCAGTTCCGCTACAACCCCAACAACGAGCCCGATCTGCATTCGCCGTGGATGTACACGCTCACCGGACAGCCGTGGAAGACCTCCGCGGTGGTGCGGGCCGCGCACACGCTGTTCACGAACGCCCCCAACGGCGTCACCGGAAACGACGACCTCGGCACCATGTCCGCCTGGTACGTCTTCAGCGCGCTCGGCCTCTACCCGGCCGTCCCGGGCACCGGCGACTTCGTGCTCAACGCGCCGCGGTTCGCCAAGTCCGTACTGCATCTGCCCAACGGCCGCGACTTCACCGTCAACGCCCGCGGCGCCAGCGGGGCGCAACTGCAGTACGTCTCCGGGCTTCGCGTCAACGGCACGGCGTCGGACAAAACGTTCGTCAGCCTCGAACAACTGCGCCGCGGGTCCACTCTGGACTTCTCGCTGACCGGCGACGCGCCCAAGGCCACGTGGGGAACGTCACGCTCCTCCGCGCCGGCTTCTCCTTGTGCCGGTTAGTGATCGCTGCGGGACAGTCAGTGAAGGCCGCCTCCCGGATCTTGGGATCGGGAGGCGGTCTTTCCCGTTAACCGGGCATTTCCCGCCCGTTTCCGCCCGCCGTCCGGAATTGGTGCAGACCAATGGCCGGTGCGCTCGTGACCAGAGTCACGGGCCCCGGTGTTCCGGTGAAGCGGGTCACGCCTCACACTGGTCTCATACCCGTTCGACAGCGCTGTTGACGCCAGGCGGTTCCGTCCGCCTTGGACAGTCGCGTCGGACGTGTTTTTTGTGTGTGCAGTCAGCACGCACCAGGTGACGCACAGGAGGATGTCGTGTCCAGCAAGGCCGCTCTCGTGTTCCGCGTGGCCGCAGTCGCCGAGGCCCTGTCCTGGCTCGGCTTGCTGATCGGGATGTTTCTCAAGTACGTCGTCGGCGCCTCTAACGAGGGCGGCGTGCCCGTCCTCGGCATGGTGCACGGCGTCGTCTTCGCCCTGTACGTGATCGTCTCCCTGTCCGTGGCGAAGCCGCTGGGCTGGCGGGGCAAGACCCTGGTGCTGGCGCTGCTCGCGAGTATCCCGCCGCTGTTCACCTGGCTGTTCGAGAAGTGGGCGCTGCGCAACGGCAAGCTCGACGGCCCGCAGCGGCTCACCCACGGCGGCGTCGGCCTCTTCGTCCGCGCGCAGGAGCCGGTCGGCGTCTGATCTTCGCTTTTCCCGAAGGGCCCGTGCGAGCAGCGCGGGCCCTTCGTGCGTTTACGCGGTGAAGTCGCCCGCGGACTTGCGGACCTTGGTGAGCAGTTCGGTCAGCTGCTCCACCTGCCGCTCGGTGAGCCCGGTGAGCCCGAAATCGATGCCGGTCACCGCGGCGGTGGCGGTTTCCCGCAGCGCGCGGCCGTCGTCGGTGATCTCGACGAGCGTGGTGCGCCGGTCGGTCGGATGCGGCACGCGCTTCACGAGCCCGTCGCGCTCGAGCCGGTCCACTATGTTGGTGACGCTGGTGGGATGCAGCTGCAGCCGTTCGCCCATCACCCGCATCGGCAGCCGCGCGTTGCGGGAGAAGGTGAGCAGCACGAGCGCCTCGTAGCGGGCGAAGGTGAGGCCGTGCGGCTTCAGAGCGCCGTCGACCGCCGACTGGATGATCTGCTGCACCCGCATCACACCGGTGACCGCGGCCATGGTTCCGGCCGGGCCGATCCGGTCTTCCCACAGCTGCGCGGCACGGGCGATCGGATCGAACGGCAGCGGACGGTTCATGGCAACCGAAGCTACCAGCGGGTACCCCGGTCGTGGGGGTCGCCCTGCGAGAACAGGGAAGGAAAGCCACATGATCGTCGCGTTCAGCGTGAGCCCCTCGGCGGGAGAGCCGGACGGCGGTGTCAGCGAGGCCGTCTCGCGCGCGGTGAAGGTGGTGCGCGAATCGGGGCTGCCGAACTCGACCAGCTCGATGTTCACCGAGATCGAAGGCGAATGGGACGAGGTCATGGCGGTGGTGAAGAAGGCGGTGGAGGCCGCGGGCGAGGGCTCGGCGCGCGTCGGGCTGGTGCTGAAGGCCGACATCCGCCCCGGCTACTCCGGGCAGCTCGCCGCGAAGGTCGAGCGGGTCGAAGCGCACCTGCGCGAGGACTGAGCCAAGGGCCGCGGGCGGGCTCGGGCTTCTCGGGCTACGGAATCGGCGGCGTGAACGCGATCGTCCAGCGCCCCTTGGAGCTGGTCACCGCGAGCCGGTAGCTGAACTGCTCGCCCGCCCCGGTCTTCCCGTGCACGACGGCCGCGGTGGGGGAGTGCTCGTCCGGCGACAGCTGCACGGAGATGTCGCGCGCGTTGCCGTCCTTGAGGACGCCGACGTAGTCCTTGGCGAGGTCGCCACCGCCCGAGCCGGGGACGTCGAAGAGCCCGGCGAGCGCGTCCGCGTCTCGGCCGCTCAGCGCGGCGGTGAGCTCGGTGCGCAGCTCCGGCGGGGACGCCGCACCGGGCGGGTCCTGGTGCGCGACGGTCACCGTGATGCTGGCGATCCACGCCACCGCGACCACGACGGCGGCGGCCACCGTGGCGTTGCGCCGGCTCAGCATTCTCGGCCTCCCTGTTGTCCTCGCGGAGAGCATGCCTCAGGGGCGCGCGCATGCCAAAAGCGAACCTCGGGCCTGCCGCTGAACTCTCGCGGCGAGGCGTGCCAGGATGGAGGGCGTGACACACCCACGCGGATCTGCAGCGAACTCAGCGGCCATGTCCGCCGCGTTGTCCGGCGCGGTCGACCTGTCCGCGCTCAAGGCAAGGGCGGAAGCGAGCCGGAACCAGCCGCCTTCAGGCGCCGGGCAGCCGGACGGCGCTCCCGCCCCGTCATCGGACGCGGTGCTCGAAGTCACCGAGGCGACCTTCCAATCCGTCGTCGAACTCTCGCTCAACCAGCTCGTGGTCGTCGACCTGTGGGCCGGGTTCTCCGAGCAGTGCCAGCAGCTGACCGCGGTGCTGGAGCGGCTGGCCGGCGAGAGCGGCGGCTCCTGGGTGCTCGCGAAGGTCGACGTCGAGGCGAACCCGCGCATCGCGCAGGCGTTCGGCGCGCAATCGGTCCCGACCGTGGTCGCGATCGCCGGCGGCCAGCCCGTGGACGCCTTCTCCGGCGCGCTGCCGGAGCCGGAGATCCGCAAGTGGCTGGGCTCCCTGCTCGACGCCCTGCGCGACCGCCTGCCCGGCATCCGCGCCGCCGAGGAGGCGCGCGGCCCGGTGGAGGAGCCGGAAGACCCGCGCTTCACCGAGGCGGAGGACGCCTTCGAGCAGGGCGACTACGCCGCCGCGCAGGCCGCGTACGAGCGCATCCTGGACGCCGAACCGGCCAACGAACTGGCGAAGAACGCCCTGGCGCAGGTCAAATTCACCGCCCGCGCCGAAGCGGCCGACCCGAGCGCCCGCGAGAAGGCCGAAGCCGACCCGAAGGACATCGACGCCCAGCTCGCGGCGGCCGACCTGGACGTCGCCGAACAGGACGTGGAAGGCGCGTTCCGCCGCCTGGTCGACGTCGTCCGCCGCACCGCGGGCGACGAGCGCAACCGCGTCCGCGAACACTTGGTGGCGTTGTTCGAACTCTTCGACCCGGCCGACGAGCGCGTCGCGAAGGCTCGCCGCGACCTGGCGAGCGCCCTGTTCTGAGCCCCCGCTTCAAGTCCGTGAAGGGCTCCTTGAGGGAATCAGATTCCCTCAAGGAGCCCTTCACGGCTTTTCAGCCCACCCAGGCCCGGACCCCTTCGCTCGGCCTCGCCCGCGAGACGTCCGTGAGGGCCACCTTCAGGGACTCTGATTCCCTCAGGGTTCCCCTCACGACCCACGCGACCACCTTCGAGCGCAAACCTCAGGGGTATTGCTTGGAGCAGGAGGACGACCCCTCGAGGTACCCGCGCCGCAGCGCCTCGACCCGGTCGAACCCGCTGTCCGGCCGCTCCCCGTTCACGTTCGCCGACACCAGCCCGTCCGGCCGGAGCAGATCCGCGATCGCCTCGTCCAGGTCTCCGGACGACAACTTCAGGTTCACCCCGCCCGTCGGATGATTCGAGAACGCCGCCCAAGCTCCCACCAGGCACGCGGTCCGCAACCCGGCATTAGGCGTATCGATCGACGCCCCCACGCCCTTCTGGACCCCGATCGCGTACCGCGACGCCAACTCGGCGAAGGCGGCGAAGTCGCCCAGCCCGCCCCCGGCCCGGCCGGCCATCTCGGCTTCCTGGTCCACCGGCTCGGCCAGCTTCTCCAACGCCCGCTGATCGAAATTCACCGTGTTGTCGTTCGGGCAGTAAGACGCGGGCGGCGTGCTGGGCCCGCCGGAGCAGCTGCCGGAACCCGCCGTGAACCGAGGCCCCTGCACTCCAGCGCCCTTGAACGCCTCGTCGAGGCTGGCCTTCAAATCCGTCACCGTCTTCTCGCTGAACCGAGCGTCGCCCTTCCCCCGGTCACCAGAATCGAACGGCCGCTCAGTCAACCGCTTCTGCACGTTCTGCGCGTTCATCCCCGCGCATTCCTTCGGCCCCTTCTCGAACCCGGCCTGGAACGCGTACGTCCGGTCGAACGCCGTGCCGTGCGCCTGCCGATCAGTCGCACTCGTCCCGGCCTGGTCGCGGATGAAGAACATCGCCGCCAGGATCTGGTCCAGCCCCTCGGCCGTCGACACGCGGTAGAACTTGCTCTTGTCCTCCGCGACCCACCGGAAATACCCGCCGGCGAAACAGTCCGCCTGCTGTTCCTTCACGACCGTCGGCGTCGACTTCGAAATCCCCGCCGTCGCCCCGAGCCGGTACTGGATCGCGTGGCCGAACTCGTGCGCCAGCACGGTCACCACCGACATCGGCCCGAACCGCTTGCGCAGCATCGGCAGCAGCACGCCGCGGTCCCACGCCACCGAATCGTCGCCCGCGCAGTAGAACGCGTTCACCAGCTGCTTGACGCTGCCGCACGCGGTGTTCTGGGTGTCGCGCTTCGAGTCGTACGACAGCAGCGACTTGACCGGCTCGAACCGCTTGCCGCCGAACTCCGCGGGCAGCGCCTCGCTCCAGTAAGCCTGCACGTCGGCGATCGCGGCGGTGGCGAGCTGGTCGTCCTCGCCGCCGCTGGCGTTCTTCACCGGAAGATCCGGCCGCGGCGCGTCGGCGCGCAGCCCGCTCTCGAAATGCGTGACCGGCAGGCCGGCGACGTTCCCGGCGCCCGGCGTCGCCGGAGGAGTCTTGTCCCCGCACGCGGCTGTCCCCAGCACGGTCGCCGCGACCAGCGCGACCAGCGCGTACCGGCGTCCCCCTCGGCTCATGTTCCCTCGTTCCCCATCCGCGTCCGACAACGAACCGGGACATTACTGACCCGGATGGCGGAACGTGCGGACAATCCCCGAAGTGGGGTGCGAGCGCGCGCGGAGCGGGCCGGATATCGTCGCTGACCATGCGTGCAGTCCGCCGGTTCACCGTCCGCGCCAGCCTGCCCGAGCCGCTCGCCGGGCTCGGAGCCCTCGCGACCAACCTTCGCTGGACCTGGCATCCGCCGACGCGCGACCTGTTCGCCTCGATGGACGCCGAGCTGTTCGACAAGATCCGCGACCCGCTGCGCATGCTCACCGCGCTGCCGCCGGAGCGGCTCGAGGAGCTGGCGAAGGACGAGGACTTCCTGAACCGCACCCGCGAGGCCGCGGCCGGGCTGGAGCGCTACCTCAGCGAACCGCGCTGGTATCAGCGGCGCAGCGACGACGGCCTGCCGCGGGCGGTCGCGTACTTCTCGATGGAGTTCGGGGTCACCGAGGCGCTGCCGAACTACTCCGGCGGCCTCGGCGTGCTCGCCGGCGACCACCTCAAGGCGGCCTCGGACCTCGGAGTGCCGATGGTCGGCGTCGGCCTGCTCTACCGGTCCGGCTACTTCCGCCAGGGCCTGTCGCTCGACGGCTGGCAGGTCGAGCACTACCCGGTGATCGACCCGAACGCGTTCCCGCTGGAGCTGGTCACCGAGGACGGCCGCCCGGTGCTGGTCGAGGTCGCCATGCCGGGCGGGCGCGACCTGCGCGCGCAGATGTGGCGTGCCCGGGTCGGCCGGATCCCGTTGCTGCTGCTCGACACCGACATCGAGGCCAACGACGAGGACCTCCGCTCGGTCACCGACCGGCTGTACGGCGGCGACGCCGACCACCGGATCCGGCAGGAGATCCTGGCCGGCATCGGCGGCTTCCGCGCGGTGCGGAAGTTCTGCGAGCTGACCGGGCATCCGCAGCCGAAGGTGTTCCACACCAACGAGGGCCACGCCGGATTCCTCGGGCTGGAGCGCGCCCGCGAGATCATCCAGTCCGACGGTCTCGCCTTCGACGAGGCGCTGCCCGCGGTCCGCGCCGGCACCGTCTTCACCACGCACACGCCGGTCAGCGCGGGCATCGACCGCTTCCCGGTCGACCTGGTGCAGCGCTACTTCTCCGACGGAAGGCTCGTCCCGGACGTCGACGTGCGCCGCGTGCTGCAACTCGGCGCGGAGGACAACCCCGGCCTGTTCAACATGGCGCACATGGGACTGCGTCTTGCACAACGTGCAAATGGCGTCTCCGAGCTGCACGGCCGCGTCACGCGCCGGATGTTTTCCCGGCTGTGGCCCGGTTTCGACGACGCCGAGGTGCCGATCGCGTCCATCACCAACGGCGTGCACGGGCCGACCTGGGTGGCGCGCGAGCTGAGCGCGCTGCTCGGCGGCAACCACGAGGAGTTCGGCCACGAAGGCCGCACGCCGGACAGTTCGCTGCGCGACGGCGTCAGCGACCAGCAGCTGTGGGAGCTGCGCCGGGAACTGCGGGGAAAGCTCGTCGGCGAGGTCCGGCGGCGGGTGCGGGCGGCGTGGATGCAGCGCGGTGCGTCAGCGCTGGAACTTGGCTGGACCGACCGCGTCTTCGATCCGGACGTGCTGACCGTCGGCTTCGCCCGCCGCGTCCCGACGTACAAGCGGCTCACGCTGATGCTGCGCGACCCGGACCGGCTGCGCGCGCTGCTGCTGGACGAGAAGCGGCCGATCCAGATCGTGATCGGCGGCAAATCGCATCCCGCCGACGAGAACGGCAAGCAGCTGATCCAGCAGATCGTGCGCTTCGTCGACGATCCCGCGGTGCGCCACCGCATCGTCTTCCTGCCGGACTACGACATGTCGATGGCCCGCTACCTCTACCGCGGCTGCGACGTGTGGCTGAACAACCCCGTGCGGACGCTGGAAGCGTGCGGCACGTCCGGGATGAAGTCGGCGCTCAACGGCGGCCTGAACCTGTCCATCAAGGACGGTTGGTGGGACGAGTGCTACGACGGCTCCAACGGCTGGGCCATCCCCACCGCGGACGGCGTCACCGACCCGCTCCGCCGCGACGACCTCGAAGCCGCCGCGCTGTATGACCTGCTGGGCCAGCAGATCGCGCCGCTCTACTACGACACCGGCGCGGACGGCGTCCCGACCGGCTGGCTCGCGATGGTCTGGCACACCTTGGAAACGCTGGGCCCGCGCGTGCAGGCGTCGCGGATGGTGCGCGAGTACGTCGATTCCGGCTACCTGCCCGCGTCGCGCATGGTCGCCGCCGCCACCGACAACAGCCATCAGGGCGCGCTTTCGCTGGCGGACTACCGGACCAAACTGGAAGTCGCGTGGCCGCGCGTGCGGATCTTCGACGCCGAACTCCAGTACGACCACACCGGACGGCTCGTGGTGGGCGCCGAGGTCACCATCCGCGCCCGGATCGACCTCGCCGGGCTTGAACCGTCCGAAGTGGACATTCAAGCCGTGGTGGGCCAGGTCGGCGACGGGGACGAACTCGCGGAGTCGGTGCAGGTCCCGATGACGCCGGACGGAATCGGCGCGTTCGCCGCGACCCTGCGCCTGCCGCGCGCGGGCTCGGTCGGCTACACGGTGCGGGTGCTGCCGAAACACCCGCTGCTGGCCAGCCCGGCGGAGCTGGCACGCGTCGTGCTCGCCTGACGCGAGCGCCCCAATGCCACATTGGGTGCATGCGACGCACCCAATGTGGCATTGGTTGCGTGGGACGCACCCAACGCCACATTGGGGCGCTCCCGGCTCACGGGACCGCGGGCGAACCGCCCTTCTGCACCGGCAGCCCAGCCGCCGCCCAAGCCCGGAACCCGCCCGCCAAATCCGTCGCGTTAGCCAGCCCCAGCCGCTGCAAATCCGCCGCCGCCAGGCTCGACGCGTACCCCTCGTTGCACACCACCACCGCGACGGTCTCCGCCGAAACCCCCGGCAGCCGCCATTCGCTGTCCGGGGCGAGCCGCCACTCCAGGTGGATCCGCTCGACCACCACCGACCCGGGAATCTCGCCCTCGGCGACCCGGTTGGCGTA
Organism: Amycolatopsis sp. NPDC059235; assembly: GCF_042754125.1. Lineage (NCBI taxonomy): Bacteria > Bacillati > Actinomycetota > Actinomycetes > Pseudonocardiales > Pseudonocardiaceae > Amycolatopsis > Amycolatopsis sp. NPDC059235. The sequence goes on along the minus strand of NZ_JBHZAG010000005.1, from coordinate 197,335 downwards.
CGGCCGGATGTCGACGATCAGCGCGCCGTCGGCCTGCAGGTCAGCGGCGCGCGCTGGGTCCGCCCGGTCCAGCGCGGACCGGGCGTCGGCGAGAAAGCCGTCAAGAGTGGTCATGACCGCACAATGGCAGGCAGCGGCGGGATCTCGTTCGGCACGTCCGCGAGGCTCGTGTACTCGCGGGTCGGCACCAGCGGCGGCGAGTAGGCGTGCACGCTGGCCGCCGGTTCCTCGCCGACGCCGAGCACCTGGTGCGCGCGTCCGGCCCCGAAGCCGATGCCCTGCCCGGCGGTGTGCGTGCGGCGGCGCACCGGGCCGCCGGGGTAGCGGTACTCCTCGCCGAGTTCGCCCTGCAGCACGGTGAACGAACCCGACGCGCCGCCGTGGTCGTGCGGCTTCGTGTGCTGGCCGGGCAGCCACGACAGCAGCCACAGCTCGACGCCGTCGGTCAGGGCCAGCCGCGCCCACCAGCGCCGGTCTTCGTCGAAGCGCAGGACGTCGCGCAGGCTGGTGGTCAGTTCGGTGGTGACTGTGCGGGTGAGGTCGGCCAGTTCGCGCGGCGTCCACAGCAGCCGCGACGGGTGCAGCAGCTCGGGCAGCAGCGGATCGGTCAGCTGGGGGTGGATCTCGACTTCCGGACGGACGATGGACGTGGTCAACGGAGGCTCCTGAAAACTAGCTCGGATGGTGCCGGACGCGAGGCGACGCGGCACGCCGACGAGGATCAGCGTGCGTGCCGCGCCCGGCTACACCCGCTGGAAGCCACCAGGAGAAGGTCGATCGCACGACGGCGCCACAACACGGGGCGCGCGGACCTGACCATGCCGTGGATGCTGCCACAGCCTCGCGATCACGGCCTGTTGTCCCATCCGCTGGACATCCCGCGCAGCGGCGCTTGTGGTCCGTGAGGGGAACCCCGAGGGAATCAGAGTCCCTCAGGGTTCCCCTCACGGACGTGAAGCTGCGGTCAGCGGGGCTCGAGTTCCCGGCATTGGCTCTTACCCCGGGCGGGTGCGCGCGCGGGACCGGGCGACCGCCACAATGGGCTCGTGAGCGAGCCGATCCTGCCCAGCGATCCCGACGACCTCGTCGTGCGGATGTCCGGTGTCGGCGTCCGCCGTACCGGAAACGACCTCCTCGCGGCCCTCGACTGGGCGGTCGAGCTGGACGAGCGATGGGTGGTGCTCGGGCCCAACGGGGCGGGCAAGACCACCCTGCTGCGCCTGGCCGCCGCCGAACTGCACCCCACCTCCGGCACGGTCGACCTGCTCGGCGACCGCATTGGCAAGGTGAACATCTTCGACCTGCGCCCGCGCATCGGGTTCACCTCCGCCGCGATCGCCCAGCGCGTGCCCGGCGACGAGCGGGTCGCCGACGTCGTGGTCAGCGCCGGGTACGCGGTGATGGGCCGCTGGCGCGAGCAGTACGACCGGATGGACCTCGACCGGGCGACCGAACTGCTCGGCACGCTCGGCATCGCGCACCTGGCCGAGCGCACGTTCGGCACGCTGAGCGAGGGCGAGCGCAAACGCGTGCTGATCGCCCGGTCGCTGATGACCGACCCGGAGCTGCTGCTGCTCGACGAGCCCGCCGCCGGCCTCGACCTCGGCGGCCGCGAGGACCTCGTGGCCCGGCTGTCGGTGCTCGCGATGGATCCGGACGCGCCGGCGATGGTGCTGGTCACCCACCACGTCGAGGAGATCCCGCCGGGCTTCACCCACGCCCTGCTGCTGCGCGAGGGCCGCGCGGTGGTGTCCGGGCTGGTGGACGACGTGATCACGAGCGAGAACCTGTCCAAGACGTTCGACCAGGACCTGGTGCTGGAGCGCTCGGGCGAGCGGTTCTTCGCCCGCCGCCGGTAGGTTGTCTTTACCGGCCGGTAGCCTGCTGCCGGCCGAGTGAACGCCGTTAACAAGGAGGATTCGCGTGGGAGAGTTCGTAACCCTGGAGGTCGAGGGCGGGGTCGGCACGATCCGGCTGGACCGGCCGCCGGTCAACGCGCTGAACAACCAGGTGCAGGCCGAGCTCGCCGAGGCCGCGCGCGAGGCGTCCGACCGCGACGACGTGCGCGCGGTGATCCTCTACGGCGGCGAGAAGACCTTCGCCGGCGGCGCGGACATCAAGGAGATGTCGTCCCGCACGTACCCGGAGATCGCGAAGTTCGGCGCCGAGCTGACCGCGTCGCTGGCCCGGGTCGCGAACATCCCGAAGCCGGTCGTCTGCGCGATCACCGGCTACGCCCTCGGCGGCGGCCTCGAACTGGCGCTGACCGCGGATTGGCGCGTGGCGGGCGACAACGTGAAGGTCGGCCAGCCGGAGATCCAGCTCGGCATCATCCCCGGCGCGGGCGGCACGCAGCGGCTGACCCGGCTGATCGGCCCGAGCAAGGCCAAGGACCTCATCTTCACCGGCCGGTTCGTGAAGGCCGAGGAGGCGCTCAAGCTGGGCATCGTCGACGAGGTCGTGGCTCCGGACGACGTGTACGCGGCGGCGCACAAGTGGGCCTCGCAGTTCGCGAACGGCCCGGCGGTGGCGCTGCGCGCGGCCAAGACGGCGATCGACTCCGGCCTCGACGTCGACCTGGCCACCGGCCTGAAGATCGAGACGCAGCTGTTCACCGCGCTGTGGGCGACCGAGGACCAGAAAAACGGCATGCAGTCGTTCATCGACAACGGCCCCGGCAAAGCCAGTTTCGAGGGGAAGTGACTTCCGTGTCCGACCCGGCGCCGAACCCGCACGCCACCGAAGACGAGGTCAAGGCGGCCTACGCCGACCCGAAGCTCGCGAACGTCCTCTACCACGACTGGGAAGCCGGGACGTACGACGAGAAGTGGTCCATTTCCTACGACGAGCGCTGCATCTCCTACGCCACTGACGTGTTCAACGCGGTCGCGGGCGAGGACGGCCAGCCGTACCAGCACGCGATGGAACTGGGCAGCGGCACCGGGTTCTTCCTGCTGAACCTGATGCAGGGCGGCGTCGCGAAGAAGGGTTCGGTCACCGACCTGTCGCCGGGCATGGTGCAGGTCGCGCTGCGCAACGCCGAGGGCCTCGGTCTCGACGTCGACGGCCGGGTGGCCGACGCGGAGCGGATCCCCTACGACGACAACACGTTCGACCTCGTGGTCGGGCACGCGGTGCTGCACCACATCCCGGACGTGCGCCAGGCGTTCGGCGAGGTGCTGCGCGTGCTCAAGCCGGGCGGGCGGTTCGTGTTCGCCGGCGAGCCGACGAAGATCGGCGACCGTTACGCGCGCCGGCTCGGCCAGTTCACCTGGTACCTCACCACGAACCTCACCAAGCTGCCCGCGCTGAGCGGCTGGCGGCGTCCGCAGTCCGAATTGGACGAATCCTCGCGGGCGGCGGCGCTCGAGGCCGTGGTCGACATCCACACCTTCGACCCGTCGGAGCTGGAAGCGATGGCGCGCGGCGCCGGTGCGCAGGACGTCCGCGCGGTCACCGAGGAGTTCTCGGCGGCGCTGGCCGGATGGCCGATCCGCACCTTCGAGGCCGCGGTGCCGCAGGAGAAGCTCACCGTGCGCTGGCGGCTGTTCGCCTACCACCTGTGGCTGCGACTGTCCGCTTTGGACAAGAAGCTGCTGTCGAAGGTGCTGCCGCGCGAGCTGTTCTACAACGTGATGATCACCGGGACCAAGCGGCCGTCCTGAATTGCCCTACAGTTTCACGCTCGACGACGTCGCCTTCCTGCGCTCGGCCGCGGGACGGGCGGCGCTCGCCGAGTGCTCCACTTTGGACGCCTCGCGCATCGCGGACGTCACCACGGCTCGCCGCCTGGTCGGGGAGCACGCTTCACCGGTGCTGGAAACCGTTGCGCTGCGGCGTAAATCGGTTCTGAAGCTGGCTTCTTCCGCCGAGTGGTTGTTCACTGCTGATGCGTTGCAGCAGGCGAGTGCTGCTCCGGTGGCCCGGCATCGCGCTTCCCGGCTTGCCGGTCTCGCCGTGCACGACGTCACGTGCTCAGTGGGTGCGGACCTGGTCGAGCTGTCGCGGGTCGCTTCGGTGGCGATGGGGTCCGATGTGGACCCGGTACGGCTGGAAATGGCTCAGCACAACGCTTCCGTCGCCGGAGTATCGCCGCTCGTCGCGCGCGCCGACGCCTTGCGGCCGGTTTCCCGGGACACCGCCGTAGTCGCTGATCCGGCCCGCCGCGACTCAGCAGGCCGCCGCGTGTGGCGTCCGGCCGACTTCCTGCCGCCGCTCGACGAACTCGTGGCCGCCTATCCCGGCCGGATCCTGTCGGTGAAATGCGCGCCCGGCATGGATTTCTCCATCGCACCCTGGGCGGACGAGGTGGAACTCGTGTCGCTCGACGGTCAAGTCCGCGAGGCCTGTCTGTGGCGAGGGCTTTCGTCGGGTGTCACGCGCCGGGCGACAGTGTTGCGTTCGGACGGTACACAGTGGACTCTCACCGACGCGGAACCGGACGACATTCCCGTGCTGGCAGCGGGGGAGTGGCTGGTGGACCCAGACGGCGCAGTCGTCCGCGCCGGACTCGTGCGACATTACGCGGCGCGGCACGGGTTGTGGCAGCTGGACGAACGCATCGCCTACCTCACCGGTGACACGCCACCGCCGGGAGTGCGCGCGTTCCGCGTCCTGGAACAGTTGCCGTACCGCGAAAAAACGCTCGGTCAGGTGTTGAAGAAGTTCGACGTCGGACGGCTGGAAATTCTCGTCCGCGGCCTCGACGTAGACCCGGACGCCTTGCGTCGCAAGCTGAAACCGCGCGGTCACGAAGAGTCCGCTGTGGTGCTGACGAGGATCGGCCGGTCGCCGGTGGCGTTCGTGTGCCGGGCCGAACGCATCCCAACGGAGGGTTTTCAAGCCGGGTAACGCGGCGTAAGTTCTGCGGGTTGGCGAATAATCACTGGAGGGTCGCTGTGTCTCGTTTTCCCGCTCTCGTCAAACTGGCCGCCGCCGCGGCCGTCGGCGCCACCGTCGCGGGTGGCGCGACCGCGCTCGCCGGGTCGGATGCCGTCACCGCCGCGCACGGCCGGGAGCCGGCCAACATCGGCCAGGTGAAGAACGATGTCAAGGCGTACTACGGCGACTGGCTCGACGCGTCCGGCAAGCACCACTACTCCGAGGCCAGCCGGTTCGTCACCGACACCAAGCGCGTGGTGGCCGACGCGAAGCGGTACCTGCAGCAGAAGCTGGGCAAGGTGAAGAACCCGGCGATCGTGCTCGACGTGGACGACACGTCCGAGATCACCTACGGCTGGGAAGCCGACAACGACTTCGGCTTCGACCCGGTGAAACAGCAGAAAGCCATCGACGACGGCACTTTCGAGGCCAACAAGCCGGTGCTGGAACTGACGAAGTGGGCCGCCGAACGCGGCGTGCAGGTCTATTTCCTGACCGGCCGCAACGACAAACAAGGCCCGCAGTCGCTCAAGAACCTCGCGAACGAGGGCTACCCGACGCCGACCGGCGCGTACTTCAAGCCGAAGACCACCGCGCCGGACTACCTGCCGTGCGGGCTGAACTGCAACACCGTGCAGTACAAGTCGGGCACCCGCGCGCACATCCAGTCGACCGGAGCGCACATCGTGCTCAACCTCGGCGACCAGTTCAGCGACCTCGAGGGCGGCTACGCCGATCACCCGGTGAAGCTGCCGAACCCGATGTACTACCTGCCCTGATCTCTTGTGCCGGAGTCAGCCCGGGTCCCGCGCCGGGCCCGGGCTGCTCCGTCTTCGTCAGCCGGAATATCCGGCGAAGATCTTCGAGAATTCGTACGGCTGCTGGGAAATGTTGGTGCACCGGTACAGCGCGCCGGTGCACGCGTTCGCGTCGCGGCCGAGTTCCCAAAACGACAGCATTCCCATGTGGACACTCTGCGCGAAGCTGACCACCGCGCTGGCGTCCTTCTGGTAGAAGATCTCGTTCTGCGAATCGTTGACGCCCAGCATCGGCGTGAGGCCGACCTTCTGCCAAGCGTCCGCATCGGACAGTCCGAGCGCCGTTTTCAGTTGCCCCTGCGTGGATTGCGCCGCCTGGATCGCCTTGGCTCCCTGGTCGCCGGCACCCTGGTAATAGTCCATCGCCATGACGTTCACCAGGTCGAGAGCGACGCCCGCGTCCCGCGCCGAGGTCACGACATTCAGCCCGTCCGACGTGAGCCCGGTGGGAAGCACCGGCAGTGTCAGGGAAATCTTGATCCCGGGATTGTCGTCCTGCACCTTTTTCAGTGCTTCGGAACGCAGTTTGATCGAACCGGGGTCGGCGACCGCCGCGCCCTCGATGTCGACGTCGATGTACTTGAGGTCATAGGCTTTGATCACCGCCTCGTACTCGCCGACCAGTGAATTGACGTCACCGCACGCCTGCGCGAGCTCGACGCCGGACGCGCCGCCGAAGGAGACCTTGACGTCCCCGCCCGCCGCGCGGATCTTCGCGATTTCGTCGGACTGCCAGCCCTGCCGAGGGTCGTAGGCAGCGAACCAGCTGGCCTTGCACGCGGCTCCGGTGACGAAGCCGAGCGTGAAACTCTTGATGCCGGCCTGCTCGGACATCGACGACAACACGGGCGACGGCCACGCGCCCATGTCCACATAGGGCGCGAGCGCGATCGACGAATCGCTCGCCGCGGCCGCGGCGCCCGGCGGGACCGCGAGTCCGGCAACGGCCAGCAGCCCGCCGAGCGCGGCCGCCAGTTTCCTGGGGGAGGACAGACGCATGGGTGGAACCTCCACGGTGAGGACCGAGGGGTGGAAAACCCCTGTCCAAGAGGTATAGACCAATAATGCCGCGGAGGCCATGGGCCATTAGTATGCCGATCCGTCCCGATGAGCGGGATCAGCGGTGGGCGGCGGGCCGGAACCGCAGGTCGATCGCGAGCGCGGGATCCCCGTCGTGCACCCGATCCCACCGGACCGGCTTCCCGCCCGGATTGTCGAACAGCCGGATGCCGGACCCGAGCATCACCGGCATCAGATGCACGGTGAACTCGTCGACAATCCCCAGCTCAACGCACTGTCGCGCGATATCTTGGCTGTGCAGCTCAAGATCTTTCCCGTCCGCCGCCGCGAGCGCGATTTCGACCGCCTCCCGGACGTCGCAGCTGAGAAAGGCGACGCCGTCCTCGGCCGGCGCGTCCTCCGGATGATGGGTGAGCACGAAAACCGGCCCGCTCCACGCCCCGCCGTACGGCTGCTTGGCGACCTTTCCGGGCACCCTCGCCGCCAACGCGTCAAACCCGCGCCGCCCGCCCAGAATCGCCCCGATCCGCGCGACGGATTCCTCGTGCACCCCCGGCGTGACGTGCACGCCCGACATCCAGTCCATCGCATGCCCGTCCGCGGCGACGAACCCGTCCAGCGACATCGCGACGTGCCACAACACCTTGCCCATGCGTCCTCCTCGTTCTTTCGATACGAGGCAGACCGGCGGGCCGGCGAAAACTCATCGGTCCTCGGCTGCCAGATTCTCCGCGCAGACGCTCAGCAGTTCAGCCAGTCGCCGCCGCTCGGATTCCGGCATCCCGGCCAGCATCCGCTCCTCGACCTCGGCGACCACCCGCTCCGCCTCTTTCAGCCGGGCCTCGCCGGTCGTGGTGAGCCGCACCGGCCGCGCCCGCCCCGTCGACGCTTCCTCGGCAACCGCGACCAGCCCAGCCGTCTTCAGTCCGGCCAGCACGTCTCGCAACGACTGCCGCGTCACAAAACACCGCCGTGCCAGCTCGGCCGACGACGCCCCCGGCTTCGCTGCCAGTGCCGCCAGCACTGCGTACTGTGACATCGACAATCCGATCGGCCGCAATCGCTCGTCGGACGCCTGCCGAAACGCCTGCTGCACCCGCTTCACCAGATACCCCGGCCGTCGCGTCGTCGCGTCTTGACTCATGACAGGAACCTTACACATAAGGGTCCCTTGTCAGGAATCTGTCACGCCAGAGGCGACGGAAGAGGTGATCGGCCACGCTCCGGAATGCCAAGAGCACCTGTCCGCTGTCTTGGCCTTGGCCGAATGCGAACCGCACCTGCACACCGTGGAATCCGTGCACTACGCCTGACCGGATGGGCTGCCGCCTCGTCCGGTCCGCTCAGCACGGTGGCCCGGTCCGGCCGCCCCCTGACTGGCCGGACCGGAGCCGCCGTCACCCCTTCCGGGCCACCAGCACCGTGTCCCGCACCACCGTCTCCGCCCCGACCGCGGCCCGCTCCCGAACCTCCGCTGCCACCGAAGCCCAAGACTGGTCCAGCGTCTCCGCCACTTCCGCAGCCGTGAACATCATGTCCGGCATGTGCGGCCGCCCAGCGTGCAGGTCGGCGGGGTCGTGCCCCACCACCAGCAACGTCCCGCCGGGAGCCACCGCGTCCGCGAGCCGCGCGAACGCCACCGTCCGGGCCGCCGACGGGATGTGCAGGAAATGCGTCGTCACCAGGTCGAACTTCGACTCCGGCACCCACTCGCCCAAGTCCGCGGCGACCCACGTGATCCGCTCGCCCACGCCGAGTTTCGCCGCCTGCGCCCGCCCGCGTTCGATGGCGGTCGTGGAGAAGTCGACCGCCGTCACGCGCCAGCCCTGCTGCGCGAGCCAAATCGCGTCGCCGCCTTCGCCGCAGCCAGCGTCCAGCGCGTGGCCCGGTTCCAGCCCGGAAGCCTCGGTCACGAGCTGATCGTTCGGCCGCCCGCTCCACATCTCGTCCCGCGAGCGATACCGCTCCTCCCAGGAACCGCGGTCGAACGGCGGATGCTCGTTGGCCCGCGCGACCTCCCGCTCCATCTCGTGCGAGAACGGCGTTTCCCGCTGCCGCACGGCTTCCGCGGCCTCTTCCTCGACCAGTTCGCCGTTGATCGCCGCCCCGGCCATCAACCCCGCCGCGGCCGAAACCACGACCTGCGCGCGCATGTCCGTGACATTTCCCGCCACCCACAAGCCGGGAACGGACGTCCGGCCGGCCGCGTCCGCGGGAACCCTCGTGCCGATCACGAAACCGTTGAACTCCACCGGTTCCGGCTCGATCCCGAGCGGCGCGAGAAAGTCCGCGCGCGTCCTGGCCGGTGCCGCGACAGCCAGCGCCTCGCGCGCCACGACCTCGCCCGACTCAAGCCGTACCCCGGTCAGCTGGTCGTCCTCGGCCTCGATCGCCGCGACGACCCCGTCCACGATCCGGATCCCGCGCGCCAGCAGCGGAGCCTCGTCGAAATCCCCGTGCGTGTGCCTGAAAACGACGACGTCGTCGGTCAGCTGCCGCCACATCAACGCCTGGTGCACGGTCATCGGACCGGTCGACAGCACACCGATCGCCCGGTCGCGCACTTCCCAGCCGTGGCAGTACGGGCAGTGCAGCACGTCCCGGCCCCACCGCGCCGCCAGCCCGGCGACCTCGGGCAGCTCGTCGACGAGACCGGTCGCGACCAGCACCCGCCGCGCGCGCGTGCGCCGCCCGTCGGCCAGCGAGAGCTCGAACCCGTTGTCCCCCTTGGCAATCGACGTCACCGTCTGCGCGACCACCTCGCCGCCGTACCCGGCCAGCTCCGCGCGGCCGAGCGAGAGCAACTCGGCGGGCGGCGTGCTTTCGCGGCCAAGGTAGTTGTGCACGTGCCCGGCCGGCGCGTTGCGCGGTTCGCCGGAATCCACGACCAGCACCGACCGCCGGGACCGCGCGAGCGCCACCGCTCCGCTGAGTCCGGCCGCGCCGCCGCCGACCACCACCACGTCGTACTTCTCGTCCACTGGATCCTCCTGTAGTCCCCGTGCCCCGGACTATCCGGAGAACGCGCCGACTTGACAAAGTTCTTTGCCGAAGTGGCAAATTGAACGGCATGAGCGAAGACGACCAGGGCCTCGGCGAGGTCCTGCACGCGGTCGGCCCGAGGCTGCGCGCCCTGCGAAAGCAGCGCAACGCGACGCTGACCGGTCTCTCGGAAACGACCGGAATCTCGGTGAGCACGCTGTCGCGGCTCGAAGCAGGCCAGCGCAAACCGACCCTGGAACTGCTGCTCGCGCTGGCCCGCGCCTACCAGGTCCCGCTCGACGAACTGGTCGGCGCGCCCCCGACCGGCGACCCGCGCCTGCACCCGAAACCGTTCGTCCGGAGCGGCCGGACCTACCTGCCGCTCACCCGGCGGCCGGGCGGCCTGCGCGCCTACAAGATGATCCTCCCGCCGGAGCGCTCCGCCGAACCGCCGGACCAGCGGGTCCACGAGGGGTACGAGTGGATGTACGTCCTATCCGGACAGTTACGCCTGATGCTCGGCGAGCACGACGTCATCCTTCGGCCGGGGGAAGTCGCCGAGTTCGACACGCACGTTCCGCACTGGTTCGGCAACGCGGGCACCGAGCCCTGCGAGGTCCTGGCCCTTTTCGGCCCGCAAGGGGAGCGCTTCCACGTCCGCGCCCGACCTGCCTCTTGACGCATACCCATATCGGCATATGATTGGCGCATGGCACGGGCAGCGACCACCGCGGACGTCTTCAACGCCGTCGCCGAACCACGGCGCCGGGAGATCCTGGACGTCCTCGCCGACGGCGAGCGTCCGGTGAACGACCTCGTCCGCGTGCTGGGCCTGGGGCAGCCGCAGGTGTCGAAGCATCTGCGGGTGCTGCGCGAGGTCGGCGCGGTCGAGGTGCGAGACGAGGGCAGGCAACGCCTTTACCGGCTGAATGCCCGCGCTCTCAAGCCGATCCACGACTGGGTGCGCCGCTACGAACGGTCCTGGGAGGAACGGTTCGAATCGCTGGACGCCGTGCTGGAAGAGATGGGCTCGACCGAGGAGGACGACTATGACCGACACGACGACCGGCACGGCGAAGGTGACGCTGCCCGCTGACGACCAGATCCTGATCACCCGGGATTTCGCCGCCCCGCGGCAGCACGTCTACCGTGCCTGGACCACGCCGGACCTGGTGAAACGCTGGTGGGCGGGCAAACGAGGCAACGTGACGTCCGTGGACATCGACCTGCGAGTCGGCGGCCAGTGGCGCTATGTGCTGATCGCGAACGGCAACTTCGAGGTGGCCTTCCACGGCGAATATCGCGAGATAGTCCCCGGGGAACGCCTGGTCCACACCGAGGTCTACGAAACCCCGGAGGCCTTGGACATGGAGGCCCCCGTGGTCACCGTGACGTTCGCCGAATCGGGCGACCGCACCACGGTGACCATCCTGACCGAAACGCACACCAAGGAACTCCGCGACACCATTCTGGAATCCGGCATGGAAGGCGGAATGCAGGAGTCGATGGACGCGCTGGAGGAGGTCGCGGCTTCGCTGCCGTGAACCGGCGAGGCGGCCCGGATTCCGCTGTCCGGGCCGCCGCGATTCAGTCGTACGAGTAGAACCCTTCGCCGGTCTTGATCCCGAGCTTGCCCGCCTCGACGTACGTGCGCAGCAGGTCCCGCGGCCCGGCAGGCAGGTGCGGATTCTCGTCCGCGTAATGGGTTTCGATGTCCAGCACCACGTCCAGTCCGACCTGGTCCATCATCTGGAACGGCCCGTACGGCAGATGCCAGTTGATTTTGAACATCCCGTCCACGTCCTCGGGCCGGGCGACGCCCTCCGCGACCACGGCGAGCGATTCCCGTTTGATCGCCGCCCACACGCGGTTGAAAATGAAGCCGACGCTTTCCTTCCGCGCCTCGAACGGATGAATGCCGAATTCCGGCAACACCCCGAGCAGCGTGTCGAGCACGGTCCGGCCGGTTTCGCCGTCGGACATGAGGTCGACCGCGTTCGCCGTCGGCGGCATGTAGAAGTGGATGTTGCACAGCCGCGATTTGTCGCGCACCTTCTCGGCCATCATCCGCGACGGGTACGACGACGAGTTCGTGGCGAAGATCGTGTCGGCGGGCGCGGCCTGGTCGATTTGGCCCCACAGCGGGATTTTGATGTCCAGCCGCTCCGGCACCGCCTCGACGACGAGCCATGCGTCGCGCAGGGCGTCCTCGATCGACGCCGCGTCCTCGACCTGGCCGACCTCGCCGGTGCCGCGCTTTTCGAGCAGGACGGGCAATGTCTCCGCCACGTATTCCGCGGCCGCCGCGACCTGCTCGGCGCTCGGGTCGCTGATCCGCACGGTTCCGCCGCGCGAGGCGAACATCAGCGCGATGCGCCTGCCCAGCGTCCCGGCACCGAACACGGTGACCGGCCGGTCGCGGATCTGGTCGAATGTGTACGCGTACGGCATGGCGGGCTCACCTTTCGATCTTGAGCCAAGAAGACCACCCGTCCTCGCCCGCCGCAATTCCGCGCCCACTGGTGGGGGACCGGCTGCGTAGAATGCGGCGGTGGTCGATGTTCGCGACGTTCGCCGGCTCTGTTACGGCTTCGCTCGTCAAACCGGCGGAACTCTCGCTGAATTCCGTATCCCGGACGTCACGCCGAACTTCTGGCAAGCCGTCGTCCAGTATCCCGACCGCACGATCTCGGTCGTCGCCGCCAACGACGCGCCGGTGCTCGCGCTCGCCCGGCCCCGCTCGCTCGACTTCGCGCCGTCCCGGGAATGGGGTCCGCTGGAGTTCGTCGACGAGCCGGAACTGGCCGCCGTGCTGGCGGAAACGGACCAGTTCCGGGTGCTCACGCCAGCCGACCTCGAACGTTCCTTCAAGGCCGAGGACTGGCCGCACCTCACCCGGTCCGACATCGCGTACTGGAAACCGGCGACGGTCGGCGAAGCGCTGTTCAATTACTGGGACTGACCTCCCGGACCCCGGACAGCGGGAAGGTGCCGCCGCCGGAAATCGTGACGGAGCCGGTGAACTCGTCCCCGTCGACCGTGCCGGTCACGTCCACCTCGAAACGAACCGGGTCGGTCACCAGCGCGGTGAAGGCGATTTCCTGGCCGTCGGCCGTTCCGGACACGATGGGGACCGTGATCTTCAGCTGAGTGTCGAAAATGGAACCGGACACCGCGGCGCCGTCGGTCGCGAGGTCGAGAAGCAGGTCTTTGCTTCCGGCCGGGTGGACGAACGTGATCTTCCAGCGGCCGTCCGCGCCGGTTTTTCCGCTGGCGGGCCGGGAAACCCGCTCCGGGCGGGCGACCGGCACCGGCGGCTCGCCGAGCGCGGGTTGTCCCGGCTTCACCGGAACGCCCGCGGAATTCAGGAACCCCGCCATCATCCGGTAATAGCCGACGAGGAACAGGATCTCGATGATCTCGGCATGGTCGCGGGTCGCGGCGAGAGCCGTCCAGGTTTCGTCGGACACAAAGACATCCGCGCACAGTTCATCGACGGCCCGCAGCACCGCGTCGTCCTCGGTCGACCAGCTGGCGTCCGGGTCGGAGAGAGCCGTGATCTCCGTTTCGGTCGCGCCACCACCGAGCGCGGCGGGCGCGTGGTTGGCCCATTCGTACGGCGCGTCGCACCGGAGCGCGACGCGGAGGATCGCCAGCTCACGGATGCGCGGATGCAGTTTCCCTTGACTCAACAGGAAAGCGCCCAGTTTCCCGGATGCCTCCAGCACCTCCGGCGCGCGGGCGAGGACCTGGATCACCGTGTCCGCCCCGAGTTTCGCCAGCTTTTGCTGCTCGGGATCCATCTCGTCGAGTTCGAGCGGCGGGATGCGGGGAATCGTCGCGTGCGGCATGTCAGTTTCCTTCCGCGGGCAGGCGATCGAGGGCGGCCTGCGCTTCGTCGAGGCTGAGCTGTGGATGCGAGTGGAGGTCGATCAGCGCACGGGCGAGGAGGAGGTCGCCCGCCGGGCTGAGGATGTCGACGCCGGCCGCGCGGGAAATGTGCCGATGCAGCACGGTGATCGACAACGCCATCGCGGCGCCGATCGCGGCCCGGACCTGGGGATCGACCGTCGGCGGGTCCGGCCGTCGCCGATCAGCGGCGACGAGCCGATTCGCGCCGGCGTCGACCATCTCGTCGAACAACGGCGCGGCCCCTCCTTCGACCAGCGCCCGGACGAGGTAATCCCGGTACGGCCCGACGGCGATTCGCGCCGCCGCAACGGGATTCGCGACGGCGCCGGCGTTGGGATTGGTCAGGTCGGCCAGATCAGCCGGGACCTGGTCGTTGAGCTGACGGAGGAGCTTCGCCAAGTGCGCGTCGCACGCCTCGCGGAGCGCCTGCTTGGACCCGAAGTGGTGCCGCACCAACCCCAAAGACACCCCGGCCTCCGCCGCGATGCCCCGGATCGTGGCGCGCTCGAAGCCGTGCTCGCCGAAGTGCCGCATCGCCGCGTCCCGGATCCGGGCACGCGCGGTCAGATCGTCAGGCTCAGTCATGACGCGGCCACTATACGCATGAACAGCACGCTATACCCACGTATAGCCCTAGCGCCAGGTGCCCGAGCGCAAGAACCCCGTTGTCCCCACGCTTCTGCTGGTCAGAACTGCTTCTCGCCGCCGTCGACGTAGATGTTCGCCCCGAGGATGAAGCTGCTCTGCTCCGACGCGAGGAACAGCACGGCGTCGGCAACCTCGCGCGGCGTCCCCATCCGGCCGAGCGGAACCCGCGCCGTGAAACTCGCCCGGGCCTCGTCGACCTTGTCCGCGCCGACCGCCTTCTCGAGCACCGGCGTGTCGATGGTGCCCGGCGAAACCACATTGACCCGGATGCCGCGGCCCTTCAGCTCGTTGGCCCAGGTGCGGGCGTAGGACCGAAGCGCGGCCTTGGACGCCGAATACGTCCCGAACGACTCCAGGCCGTCATCCGCACGGACCGACGAATTCAGGATCACAGACGCGCCCTTGTTGAGCAGTGGCAACGCTTTCTGCACAGTGAAAAGCGTGCCGCGAACGTTGGTGCCGAAGACCTGGTCGAAGTGCTCCGGCGTCGTCTCCTCCAAGCTCGCGAACGACCCAGCCGCCGCGTTGGCGAACACGACGTCGAGCCCCTTGCCGCGAGCGCGAACCGCGTCGTAGAGCCGATCCAGGTCGGCCAGGTCAGCGATGTCACCCGGTACCGCGGCAGCCGCCTTGATGGTCTTCGCAGCCGCGTCCAGTGCTTCCCTGTTCCGCCCGGTAATGAAGACGAACGCCCCCTCGCCCGCGAGCCGTTCGGCAGCGGCCAGGCCGATCCCGCTGCTCCCGCCGGTGACGACCGCCGTCTTGCCCTCAAGCTGTCCCATGTGCTGACCTCCGCATAATTCAGTACCGATCGGTACTTATCGCACCGTAGCACTTCCGGACCGATCGGTACTGAAGAGGTAGACTGACGCGGTGACCACTCAGAACAAGGCGCACGTAGGCCGCCCGCGCGGCTTCGACGCCGACGAAGCACTGCGTCGCGCCATGCTGGTGTTCTGGGAACAGGGCTATGAAGGGGCCAGCCTGGCCGACCTGACCGGTGCCATGGGCATCACGAAAACCAGCATGTACGCGGCTTTCGGCAACAAGGAACAGTTGTTCCGCAAGGCTTTGGCCCTCTACGACGAAGGCCCCGCCTCCTACGGCCCACGAGCCTGGGCGGAGCCGACCGCCGCCAAGGTGGCCGCCGCGATCCTCAACGGCGCCGTCGAAGCAACAACTGACCCCGACTGTCCGCCCGGCTGCCTAGGCGTCCAGGGCTCGCTGGCAGCGGGCGAACTAGGCCTGCCCGCACGCGAATTGCTGGTCGAATGGCGCAACGCCGCACGCCTAGCCCTTGAGAAACGCTTCCAACGCGCCGCGGACGAACACGATCTGCCCCCGTCCGCCAATCCGTCCTGGCTAGCTCGCTACATCATGACGGTCGCCTTCGGCATCGCCGTCGAAGCAGCCAGCGGCGCAAGCCGGGAAGAGTTGCAAGAAGTCGCCGACACGGCCCTGCGCAACTGGCCGGACTTTCAGCGCCCGCAGTAGAGATCAACCGCGACAGTCATCCGCTCCCGGAACTCGTCACGAGTCTCCGCGTCGTACTTGATGCCGATCGCCGTGCTGATCAACGTCCCGGCCACGTCGCTGGCGGAGCGCCCCCCGATCGCCTCGACGACGAGCGCCCGGAACAGCTTCGGATATTCAGCCGGCATGGCACCGAGCAATTCAGGGTTCGAGTCGATCAGGACGCCGATCTCCGCAGCCATCGCCCCGACATAGCGCCCGGCCCAATGATCGAACGCCCCGATCAACCGCTCGCGCAGCGGTTGCCGGGAATCGGCGAGAACACTCCGCGCCGCCGCGATGCTGCCGTCGAGCGAATGCCGCACCGTGGCGCGGAACAGTTCCGGCTTGGAGGAGAAGTAGAAATACAGGCCAGGGCGCGAGATGTCCGCCGCCTTCGCCACATCGTCCATGGACGCCTTGCGATAGCCGTAGCGCGCGAAAACCTCCAACGCCGAGTCCAGCACCTGCGTACGCCGATCGCTGCCCATAGACACACTATACAACTCACGCCTAACTCGTATAGTCGGAAGGGTGTCTCAAACCTCCCCGATCCACGCAGCCTTCGACGCCACCAACACTCCCACCGACGTCGGCCCAGACCAGAACCCCACGGCCTTCGACACCACTAGCGCTGCGGCACCGGTCGGCGCGGACCTGAACCTCGCGGTGTCCCACACCGCCAGCACCCCCGTCGCCTTCGTCGCAGACTTGAGCCTCGCGGCGTCCGACGGCACTAGCGCCGCCGCCGACGTCAACGCAGGCCTCATCCGCACGGCCCTCAACGCCGTTGCCACCGGCACTCCCGCTGGCGTCGTCGCAGACCCGATCCGCACGGCCTTCGACGCCACTAGCACTGCCGCGGCCGTCGTCGCGGACCTGAACCGCGCAGCGTGCGACGCCACTAGCACTCCCGTCGCCGTCGTCGCGGACCTGAACCGCGCAGCGTGCGACGCCACTAGCACTCCCGTCGCCGTCGTCGCAGACTTGAGTCTCGCGGCGTCCGATGCCACCAGCGCCGCCGCCGACGTCAACGCAGGCCTAATCCGCACGGCCTTCAAAGCCGCTGCCGCCAGCACCCCCGTCGCCGTAGGCGCAGACCTGATCCGCACGGCCTTCGACGCCACCAGCACCGCCGCGGCCGTCGTTGCGGACCTGAACCTCACCGGCCTCCGCGCCGTCGTCACCGGTGCCACGTCTGGCCTAGGCCGCGAAACGGCCCGCGCGCTCGCCTCAGCTGGTGCCGACGTCACCCTGGCCGTGCGCAACACCGCCGCCGGCAAGCGCGTCGCCGACGCCATCGCGACGTCCACCGGAAACCGCGCCGTCCGCGCCGCGCACCTGGAGCTGGCCGACCTCGCCACAGTCGCCCGCTTCACCGCCAGCTGGGACGGCCCGCTGCACCTGCTGATCAACAACGCCGGCGTCATGCGCCCGACGCTGGGCCGCACCCCGCAGGGCTGGGAACTGCAGTTCGCGACCAATCACCTAGGCCACTTCGCACTGGCGCTGGGCCTGCACGACGCCCTCACCGCCGGCGCGAACGACCGAGGAACGGCCCGAATCGTCGCAGTGACTTCCGGTGCGCACATGTACTCATCTGTTGTCTTCGATGACATCCACTTTACCCAACGAGCCTATGACCCCCAACTGGCTTACGGACAGTCGAAAACGGCCAACTCGCTGTTTGCGGTGGAAGCGACCCGCCGATGGTCGGCGGACAGAATCGTCGCCAACGCAGTCAACCCCGGCGGAGTTTCCACTGGCCTGCAACGAGATTTCACCCAAGACATGAAGGACCACCTAGACCGGCTGGAAGCCGCCGGCGTCTTCGCCTACAAGACCATCGAACAAGGCGCGGCCACCACGCTCGTCGCCGCGACCGCCCCAGAATTCGCCCATAACGGTGGCCATTACCTGGACGACGGCAACGAAGCTGCGACAGTTCCCGACGACGTCGACTTGGCGGGCAACAGCCACGCCGTCAAACGCTGGGCCCGTGACGGCGCGACCGCACGGAGGTTGTGGGAGGTGTCCCTGGACCTGATCCGTCAACCCTGACCGCGCCCACTGGATATCCGAACACAGTCAGCGCAAAGCAGGTTGTACCGCCGCCTAGGCGACCACCGCGCGGCCCTCCGCGAATACCGCCGCCTCGCCGACGGCGACGGCGCACTGGCAGCCCAGGCGTTCGTCACTGGTACCGCTTTGCTGGAACAACTAGGCATCACCGACTGGCCGACCTAACTATTTCGGTGCCTAGTACTCCGCCCGTGCCCTGGCTCGCGGAGCCTCACACTTTGCCGCAGCTCTCGAATGACAGCCCGGCCGACGACCTCGTCCTGCACTGCTTCACAGATCCCACGCTCAGTGCGCGGCAGCACTCGCCAAGACCCGGCGATCCCGCGCCCCAGGCTTTCGCCGCTGAATGGCGAAAGCGCCGCCAACGCGCTAATCCGATCAATCCACGAGACGGCACAGCTTTACTCTCGAGCTGTCGCAGCGCAGGTCAGGCCGTCGGCCGCCCCGCCCCCGCGTAGTCGTCGCCCGGCTTCCGATACGGATGAACCTGCACCGCCTGTCCAGTCTGCGGCGCGTCGATCATTTGCTGGTTCCCGATATACAGCCCCACATGATGGATCTTCGTGGCGGGCGCACCGTAGAAGATCAAATCCCCCAATTGGGGTTCGCTCACATGGGCAATGCTGCGGAACTGCGTGTCCGCCGTCCGCATCAGCCGGACGTCAGCGCTCGCATAAGCCGCGGTCGTGAGACCGGAACAGTCGAAACCAGGGTCAGCATCGCGAGTTCCGTTGCCACCCCAGACGTACGGCAGCCCAATCTGGTCAATCGCGAAGTCGACCGCCGTGAGCACCGCCGGATTGGGCGGCTGCTCGTTCTGCCCGACTGTGCCGTAGACATTGGTGGTCGCCAGCGTCCGATGCAGAACCACCGGCGCTGGCTCCAACGTGGCGACTCCGTTCCACCAGTCAGTCGCCAGATCCCGGCCATTCGCACAGAGCGCACGACCAGCCGTAAGCGCCGAATCGTCGATGTTCTGAATGTCAGCCTTGCCGCCGGACGCACTCCGCTGCCACTTGCTCCACACCGCGGGGGACAGCTGCATCGGCCCCGCGGCTCCCGGCGTCGAAACGGTCCGGTGATAAAAGTCGAGAACCTCCACCGTGCCAAGCGGTTTCGCGAGAGTCCCGTTTTCCCCGACTTGATTACCCTGCGCCCGCCCGTGATCGCTGGTGATCTTCCCGATCGCAGCGAGAGTGATCCAGGACAGGTGACAATCGGGCTGTTCCTTGCTGAGCGTGACAGTCGCCTGCGCGTACCCGTTCATCGCCCGCAACGGAATGTCGAGCCACTGACTGGTCCGCGACGCCCACGCCCCGAACTCCCCAGCCCGCGGCACCCCAGGCTGAACTGGCACCACCGACGAAGGCGCAGGGGACGCCGCCGTCTTCGAGGTCGCCGGTGCCACCGACGATGTCGCCGCGACGTTCCCAGAATTCGCGTCACTGGCCCCGCCCGGCAAAACCTGCACCGCGACGGCCAACGCCGCAACAACCACCACGACAGCCGCCAACGCGATCACCGCCCGCCGGTTCCGCGCGAGAAAACCCTGCCGCGGGTGCACGGCTCCTTCGCCACTCATTGGCTGTGCCGCCCCGTCGCCACTCAACGGCGAAGCGCTGGCCGGCTGAGATACGTCGCCACCCAGAGGCGAGGCAGCACCCCGCTCAACCGGTTCGCCATTCAACGGCGAATCAGCAGCCGATCCAAATCTTTCGCCATCCGACGGCGATAGAGCCGCCGGTCCGGGAACGTCGCCACCGAGCGGCGACGCGCTGGTCAACTCAGGCGAGTCGCCACTCAACGATGACTCATCAGCCACCCCAGAAGTTTCGCCACTCAGCGGCGACACGCTGGTCGACCCAGGATTCTCGCCGTCCACCGACGACGCCTCGCCCGCGAACGAGCGATTCGAGCCGACCGATTCGCCGCCCACCGACGCCGCCCGCCCCGCCGACGGATCACCCGACTCAACCGATTCGCCACTGACCGGCGACGAACCCGAACCCCCAGGCTCGCCATCGCCCGAACCCGCCGCCGTATCAGGCCCGACCTGCGATTCGCCTCTCACTGGCGACGAACCCGAACCCCCAGGCTCACTCCCGCCCGAACCGGCCGCCGCGTCGCGCTTGACCTGCGATTCGCCATCCAGCGGCGATCTCCCGGCCCCCTCCATCACCGACCCCCGGCGAGTCTCGACAGCACGAACTCGCGCAGCACATCCAGTTCGGTGTCCACCGCCACCTCGACCGGCCTCCCCGTGGGCGCGGTCGGGACCGCCCGGCGGTCGACGATCGTCATCCCGCGGGTCGGGCCGAGGCCGGAGTCGACATCGACCGGGTAAGTCTCCGTGCGCAGGATGCCCGGGCGGATCGCCTCAGCGACGGCCACCGCGTCGTGCAGAACGATGCCTTCGTAGCCGAGTACCTGCCGGTAGTGCGCGAGGTAGTCCGGCGTGAACGAGTCCAGCGCCCGCCCGACCGGTCCGGACGCGGCGAGTTTCGCCAGCCACGCGCTGTCGACCGCGCACCGGTGAGTGAGATCGAGGGGGACCATCACGCACGGGACGTCATCCTCGGCGAGCACCCGACGTGCCGCGTCCGGGTCGGCCCAGATGTTGAATTCGGAGACCGCGGTCGAGTTGCCGAGGGCGAGCGCGCCGCCCATCAGGACGATTCGCGCGATCTTCGAACGCACCCCGGGGTGGGCCGCGAGCAGGGCGGCGATGTTCGTGAGGGGACCGATCGGCGCGATGGTCACCGGTTCGTCCGAGGCTTCGAGCAACGAGACCATCAGGCTGACCGCGTCGGAATCTTCGAGCGGGCGGGTCGCTTCGGGCAGCGAAGCGGCGTGCCCGGAAAGCCCGTCGGAACCGTGGACGGTGCTCGCGCGGTGCAACTCGCGGTAGAGGAGGGGGCGCGAGGCACCCGCGGCGACCGGGACGTCCGGCCGGTCGCACAGCTGCAGCAGCCGGCGCGCGTTCGAGGTTGTCGTGGTCAGCGGCACGTTGCCGAAGACTGTCGTCACGCCCAGCAGGTCCACGTCCGCCGACCTCGCGGCCAACGCGATCGCGAAAGCATCATCGACACCGGGGTCGGTATCGATGATCAGCTTGGTCCCCATCGTGCTCCCCTTGCCTGTGGCTGGCCGTCGTCCACAGGTTACGGTCAACGGCATGACGTCGATGTGGGGTGCGCCCGCGTTGTTGCGCGTGCGTGCCTGGCGGCGGGCCCGGCGGGACCCGCACCAGGCGAAGTTCCTGACGGCCGACTCGCTGCGCTGGGTGCTGCGCAATCGCGCGTACACACCGTGGTACCTCGTGCGCTACTACCGGCTGCTCAAATTCCGCATCGCGAACCCGCACATCATCCTGCGCGGCATGCTGTTCCTCGGCAAGAACGTGGAGATCCATTGCCGGCCCGGATACGGCCGGCTGGAGATCGGCCGCTGGGTGCACATCGGCGACGGCAACGCCATCCGCTGTCACGAGGGGTCCCTTCGCATCGGCGACAAGTCGGTGTTCGGGCGGCAGAACGTGATCAACTGCTACCTCGACATCGAGCTCGGCGCCGCCACGCTCGTCGCCGACTGGGTCTACATCTGCGACTTCGACCACGTGACCACGGACATCCACGTGCCGATCAAGGACCAGGGCATCGTCAAGTCGCCGGTCCGGATCGGCCCGGACACGTGGCTCGGCACGAAGGTCAGCGTCCTCAAGGGCACGCGCATCGGCCGCGGCAGCGTTCTCGGCGCGCACGCGGTCGTGCGCGGTGACATCCCGGACTACTCGATCGCGGTTGGTTCACCGGCCCGGGTGGTCCGCAACCGCGAGGACGACTACGCCGCGGATGCGGCCCGGCGCGAGGCCGTCGCCGACATGGCGCGAAAGGCGAACAAAGCACTGCAGAAGACGCTCGGCGACAGCTGACTTAACGCGGCCGTCCGTCCGGTTCAAGCCGCGAAAATGGCAGGACAGCGTCGATAACCTCACCTTATGAGCGAAGCCCTGCGTCGGCACGTCGCCGCCTTCAACGATCGCGACCTTCAGGCTCTCCTCGACGGCTTCACCGAGGACGCGGTCTGGATCACCGGCAGCAGCGTCGTGCGCGGACGCGAAGAACTCACCGAGCTGTTCAGCAGCGCGATGGAACAACTTCTCCCGACGCTGACGGTCGAGAACGTTCTCGCGGACGGTGACCAGGTCGCCGCCCAATTGACCGAACGCCTCACCCACAACGGCGAGGACCACGTTTTCGCCATCGCCGGCTTCTATCGGCTGGCTGGAGACCGCATCAAGTCGGCGAAGATCTACCGCGAGGGCAGCGCGGAACTCGGCTGACCGGCGTTGCCGTTTTTTGGCGAATCGTGCTGACCTGCGTAAACTCTCGCCTGCGCGGCTCGAATCGCCGGTCGACGGCAGGCAGCGAACTGCCTTCAACCGTCGCCGCGGAGAGACGACTCGGACAGAGCCTTTGCCACGACGTCGTCGATAAAGGTGGTCTTCGCGGCGGTGTAAGCAGCACGGTCAGTACGGAATCGCTGGGCGAGTGATCGCTTCAGAGCCACGTACGAGTGAGCCGCGCAGGAAATCCCGGAGCGCGAGCACCAGTGCGAGATTCCCGTTGTCGGCTGTGCAACGTAGAGGCGGCGCGACGGTGTGCCGGGTGAACGCTTCTCGCCCGGGAATGCCGAGATCGTCTTCGTGCCGGTAACCGATCGCGCGCAGACTGGCGACAACGGCGGACAGATCGTCGCGGCTGGCGATGACGATGGTCAGATCGATCAGACGGTCAGGTCGATGATCGGCTTGGCGGCCAGTCCGGGGACCGCGGTGCTGCCGACGTGCTCGAGAACGCTGCGCGAGTCCACCGCAACGCTGCGGTGACGCGGTCGCAGAAGCCAGCAAATGCCCGAGACCAGCGCGGGTCGAGTCCACCATCTCGACTGGAATATCCACTCGAGTCGCCCTTTCGAAGCGTCCCGTCGCCAGCGCGCGTCGAAAGGCACACGTCACCTAGCCGCAGCTGCTGGGCCTGTTGCCAGCCAGCGGCGAAACCAGAAACACCAGCGACACCGGCGACACCTCAGAGCAGGAAGTGGAACAACGGACTCCCCGGCTCCACCTGCTCCACCTGCAGCGGACTCTTCTCCAGCCGCGCCAGCAGCCCGGGCAGGTCCGCGCGCCGCGGGATCTCGACGCCGATCAGCGCCGGACCGATCTCCCGGTTGTTGCGCTTCACGTACTCGAACCGCGTGATGTCGTCCTCCGGTCCGAGGATTTCGTCAAGGAACCGCCGGAGCGCCCCGGGCTCCTGCGGGAAGCTGACGAGGAAGTAGTGCTTCAACCCCTCGTGCATCAGCGAGCGTTCAAGGATTTCGCTGTACCGGCTGACGTCGTTGTTGCCCCCGGACACGATGCACACCACAGTCTGCCCTGGCTCGACCTGCACGCTGGTCCCGAGCGAAGCGGCCGCCAGCGCACCCGCGGGTTCGGCGATGATGCCGTCCGACTGGTACATCGACAGCATCTCCGTGCACACCGCGCCCTCGGCGACGGACGTCAACTCCGCGCCGCTGTCCCGGATCAGCGGGAACGTCACCTGGCCTGCCTCGCGCACAGCTGCGCCGTCCACGAATGGGTCGACCGCGTCGATCCGCACCGGCTTGCCCGCTTCGATAGCCGCAGCCATACACATCGCCCCCGCCGGTTCGACGCCGACGACCCGGATGTCCGGATGACGCTCGCGGACCCACGTCGCGATCCCGGCCAGCAACCCGCCGCCACCGACCGGCACGACCAGGACATCTGGCACGAAGCCGAGCTGCGAAACCACTTCGAGCGCGACAGTGCCCTGACCGGCGACAGTGCGGACGTCGTCGAACGCCGGCACGAGCGTCGCTCCAGTGCGGTGAGCGTCGTCCTTAGCTGCGGCGAAGGCGTCTTCGTACGTCTCGCCAACGACGATGACCTCGATGTGCGCGCCACCGAGCGCTGCGATTCGCTGACGCTTCTGCCGAGGCGTCGTGCCCGGCACGTACACGCGACCGTTCGCCCCTAAGCGGCGACACGCGTACGCGACGCCCTGCGCGTGGTTGCCGGCACTCGCGCATACGACACCGCGCGCACGCGTCGCAGCGTCGAGCTGCACGATGAAGTTGTACGCGCCGCGGATCTTGTACGAGCGCACAGTCTGCTGGTCTTCGCGCTTAAGCCAGACGCGCGCGTCTACTCGGGACGAGAGACGCGCGTTGGGCTCAAGTGGCGTGCGTGTGACCACGCCCGCGAGCCGTTCGGCGGCCTGTTCGACCAGTTCTGCGTTCACCGTGTCGATGTCGTGCACTCGGGTGAATGTACTTCGCACCCGGTGACCACGTACGGGGCACTCACGT
Organism: Amycolatopsis sp. NPDC059235; assembly: GCF_042754125.1. Lineage (NCBI taxonomy): Bacteria > Bacillati > Actinomycetota > Actinomycetes > Pseudonocardiales > Pseudonocardiaceae > Amycolatopsis > Amycolatopsis sp. NPDC059235. The sequence continues at coordinate 173,087 of NZ_JBHZAG010000005.1, read as the reverse complement.
CACCGACCGCGTTCACGTCTTCGGCACCGCCGGGTACGGGACGAAGGTGCTGGTGTTTTCGTCGACCGTGAGCGGTTTGCCGATTGCCGGAAACGCACGTTGCGAGCAAGCGGGCCGGTCGCACACTTTGCAACCCATGCCGATCGGCGTCGCGGCGGCGGGTTCGTCCAGGTCAAGGCCGGTTGAGTAGATCAGCCGGCCCGCGTGCCGAAGCTCGCAGCCGAGGCCGACGGTGAACGTCTTGCCCGGGCTGCCGTAGCCGCCGATATTGCGCGAAACCGTCCGCGCGACCCAGAAGTACCGCTTGCCGTCCGGCAACGCCGCGATCTGCGTGAGGATCTTGCCCGGCGAGGTGAAGGCCTCGTAGATGTTCCACAACGGGCAAGCCCCGCCGACTCGCGAGAAGTGAAAACCCGCCGCGGACTGGCGTTTCGACATGTTCCCGGCCCGATCCACGCGCACGAACGAGAACGGCACCCCGCGCTGTTTCGGCCGCTGAAGAGTCGACAGCCGGTGGCAAGTGGTCTCGAAACCGACGCCGAAGTGGTCGCAAAGCCGCTCGATGTCGTACCGGAACTCCTCCGCCGCAGCCAGGAACGGGCTGTAGGGGAGGATCAGCGCGCCAGCGAAGTAGTTCGCAAGACCGACCCGCGCGAGCGTCCGCGCGGCCGGGCCGGAAAACGCCCACGAATCGGCAAGTTCAGTGATCAGGTCGTCGTATTCCAGCAACGCGATCTGGGATGCCATCCGGAATGCCTGCTGCCCGACCCGCAGGCTCGGCGCCAGCCGCAACACCCGCGTCGCCGGTTCGTACCGGTGCTGTTCACCGGCGGATTCGTTGATGCCCTCGCTCGTCACGTCGACGCCGTAGCGCTGCCACAACCGTTCCTTGAGCGATCCAAGCACCGCTCCGCGCCGCAGCGGGATCTCGGCGGCCATCCGTTCGGCGCGCTCGTCCAGCTCGGCGACGTAGTTCTCCCGTTCGTAGAAGAAGTCGCGGACCTCCTCGTGCGGCAACGGCGCGGCGGCGCTCCCGTGCAGGCCCAGGCCGTTTTCCGTGGTCAGCGCGGCCGTGCTTTCGACCGCGTTGCGGTAGCTGCGGTGCAGTTTGACCAGCGCCTGGGCGATCGACGGCAGGTTGCTGGCCAGGTCGTTCAGCTCGCTTGTGGTCGCTTCGACGCCCACGGCCTCGTCGAGCAGGGCTTCCTTCACGTCGGCGACAAGCCGCGACGTGTCGTTGTTCGCGAAAAACTCCGTGTCGACGCCGAACGCCTGCGTGATCCGCAGCAGCACCGGCACGGTCAGCGGGCGCGAGTTGTGCTCGATCTGATTGAGGTAACTGGGTGAGATCTCGAGCACACGGGCGAGATCCGCCTGGCTCATCGACCGGCTTTCGCGCAGATGCCGCAGCCGCGCCCCGGCGAAAGTTTTGTCCATGAGTGCTCCGTCCGGCCGGAAGGTTTCCGGGCCTGAACGATTACGTGAACGATCAAGCCCGCGAATTTTCGCTGCGGTTGCGAACGGCAGATTCGCAACCTTTGCAACATGCTAGGCAATCTTCGCAGAAATTGGCAAATTGGAGCCGTAGACCGAGTTTTCCCGCTCGTGTCAGGGTCGTGACCAGGCAAGGCGAGCAATCGCAAACTTCGCAACACGGGAGAGTCCGATGACCGAGCAGGCCAATCAGCTCGAGCAGGCGGCGGCCGAGCTGGCCGAGCAGTGGAAGACCGACCCCCGCTGGGCGGGTGTCCAGCGGACCTACTCCGCCGCCGACGTGGTGAAGCTTCGCGGTTCGGTCGTCGAAGAGCACACCCTCGCCCGCCGCGGCGCGGAGAAGCTGTGGGAGCTGCTGCACAGCGAGGACTACGTCCACGCGCTGGGCGCGCTCACCGGCAACCAGGCCGTGCAGCAGGTGCGCGCCGGCCTGAAGGCCATCTACCTGTCCGGCTGGCAGGTCGCCGCCGACGCCAACCTCGCCGGCCAGACCTACCCGGACCAGAGCCTCTACCCGGCCAACTCGGTCCCGGCCGTCGTCCGCCGCATCAACAACGCGCTGGGCCGCGCCGACCAGATCAACTGGGCCGAGGGCAACGGCGACATCGACTGGTTCGCCCCGATCGTCGCCGACGCCGAGGCGGGCTTCGGCGGTCCGCTGAACGCGTTCGAGCTGATGAAGGGCATGATCGCGGCCGGAGCCGCGGGCGTGCACTGGGAAGACCAGCTCGCTTCCGAGAAGAAGTGCGGCCACCTCGGCGGCAAGGTCCTCATCCCGACCAAGCAGCACGAGCGCACCCTGAACGCCGCCCGGCTCGCCGCCGACGTGCTGAACGTGCCGTCCCTGGTCGTCGCCCGCACCGACGCGCAGGCCGCGACCCTGCTGACCAGCGATGTCGACGAGCGCGACCGCAAGTACCTCACCGGCGGCCGTACCTCCGAGGGCTTCTACGAGGTCAACAACGGCATCGAGCCGTGCATCGACCGAGGCCTGGCCTACGCGCAGTACGCCGACCTGCTGTGGATGGAGACCTCCACGCCGGACCTCGAGGTCGCCCGCAAGTACGCCGAGGCGATCAAGGCGCAGTACCCGGACCAGATGCTGGCCTACAACTGCTCGCCGTCGTTCAACTGGAAGAAGCACCTCGACGACGACACCATCGCGCGGTTCCAGCGCGAACTCGGCGCCATGGGCTACAAGTTCCAGTTCATCACGCTGGCCGGCTTCCACGCGCTGAACTACTCGATGTTCGACCTGGCGCACGGCTACGCCCGCGAAGGCATGAGCGCCTACGTCGACCTGCAGGAGCGCGAGTTCGCTTCGGAGGAGCGCGGCTACACCGCGACGAAGCACCAGCGCGAGGTCGGCACCGGCTGGTTCGACCTGGTGTCCACCGCGCTGAACCCGGAGAGCTCGACCACCGCGCTCAAGGGTTCGACCGAAGAAGACCAGTTCCACTGACGCACCCCGCGGGCCGGCGATTCCGGTCGCCGGCCCGCCCCTTCCCTTTCCCCCTTCGCGGAGGTACGAGATGGCTGACACGTTGAACACCCGCATCGAGGTCACCGGGCCCGCCGATGGCCGCTTCGCCGAGATCCTCACCCCGGCAGCACTGGACTTCGTAGCCAAACTCGACAACACCTTCGCCGGACGCCGCCGCGAACTCCTCGACGAGCGCCGCCGCCGTCGCGAGCGTCTGCAGTCGGGGGAGGAGCAGCTGGACTTCCTGCCCGAGACGCGGTCCATCCGGGCGGACGAGAGCTGGCACATCGCCCCCACCGCACCTGGTCTCGAAGACCGGCGGGTGGAGATCACTGGCCCGACCGATCGGAAGATGACGGTCAACGCGCTCAACTCCGGGGCGAAGGTGTGGCTGGCGGACTTCGAGGACGCGACCTCGCCGACCTGGCACAACGTTGTCGACGGCCAGCTCAACCTGTTCGACGCCATCCGCCGCAACATCGACTTCACCACCGAGGCGGGCAAGCGCTACACGATCGGCGACGACCCGGCGACGATCGTCGCCCGTCCCCGCGGCTGGCACCTGGTCGAGAAGCACATCCGCATCGACGGCCGCCCGGTTTCGGCGAGCCTCGTGGACTTCGGCCTGTACTTCTTCCACAACGCCCGGCAGCTCCTGGCGCGCGGCAGCGGCCCGTACTTCTACCTGCCGAAGCTGGAAAGCCACCAGGAAGCGCGGCTGTGGAACGACGTGTTCCTGCTGGCGCAGAAGGAACTCGGCATCCCGCGCGGCACGATCCGCGCGACCGTGCTGATCGAGACGATCACCGCGGCCTTCGAGATGGACGAGATCCTCTATGAACTGCGCGAGCACGCGGCGGGTCTGAACGCCGGTCGCTGGGACTACATCTTCAGCGTCATCAAGAACTTCTCCGCGCACGGTGCCGACTTCGTGCTGCCGGACCGCGCCCAGGTGACGATGACGGTCCCCTTCATGCGTGCCTACACCGAACTGCTCGTCAGCACCTGCCACCGTCGCGGAGCGCACGCGATCGGCGGGATGGCGGCCTTCATCCCGAGCAAGGACCCGGTCACCAACGAGAACGCGCTCGAGAAGGTCCGCCAGGACAAGGAACGCGAGGCAGGCGACGGCTTCGACGGCTCGTGGGTCGCGCACCCCGGCCTGGTCCCGGTGTGCCGCGAGGTCTTCGACCGCGTGCTCGGCGGCTGGCCGAACCAGCTCGGCAAGCTGCGCGAAGACGTCACGGTCGACGCTTCGGACCTGCTCGACGTCGCGAGCGCCGGCGGCGAGGTCACTGAAGCGGGTGTGCGAGCGAACATCAACGTCGCCCTCCGCTACATCGACTCTTGGCTGCGCGGCACCGGTGCGGCGGCGATCCACAACCTCATGGAGGACGCCGCGACGGCCGAAATCGCGCGGTGCCAGGTGTGGCAGTGGATCCGCAACGGCACGAAGCTCGAGGACGGCACGGCGCTGACCCACGAGCTGGCCGGCGAATTCCTGGACGACGAACTGGCGAAGGTCCGCGCGGACCTCGGCCAGTCCGCCCGCCTCGACGACGCCCGCGCGATCTTCACCGAAACCGCTCTCGGCGAGAAGCTGCCGAGCTTCCTCACGACGGTCGCTTACGCCCGCTACCTGACCGAGCGGTGACAAGCTCCGGTCGCCAGTGACCTGACCACCGGCGACCGGTTACCCCGCACCGCATTTTGGGATGGTGCTGGGAACGGGTCCGGTGGCGGAGGCTCCCCGCCACCGGACCCGGGTCTTTCCGGACCCGCGCCCTTTCGCCGCTGATTGGCGAGGGCGCGGGTTTTCGGTTTCGGGGAGTCTTCTTGCGGTCTGGGGTCGGGTCTTCGCTTCGAGGCCTGTCTTGTGTTTTCGTTCCGGGGGCGTTCGCTGTCAGCTCGTTCCGCTCCGTCTGACGTGGCCCAGCCGAGTGGTCGCATGCGGACCATTGCTCGATTTAGGAACTAGCAGGCGGAGGTAATCGCTCGCTCGCGGGTGCTGCTGGTCCCGCCCGCGTTCCTCCCTGTTCATGCTGCTCAGCTCGGACGCTTCAGAATCGGATCCACGTTGCCGCAGTAGCTCGGCAACGGATCCTGCAACGGCAGCAGGACTCTGTTGCCGACGGTCCTCGTCCGGCCCGCCCGACCGTCGCATCCGGCTCACACGATCCACTCGCACTATCCACTCGCGCTATCCAGTTCGGACGTGCCCAGCCGCCCGATCCAGCCGCCCGATCCAGCCGCCCAATCCATCCGCCCAATCCATCCGGCCGGGCCCGCCCCATCGAACAGCCGCGTTCCGCGAGGATCTTTGCCGAGCCGACCGTCCGATTCGCTCCACCGGTGTCCGAGCCTCGACCGCCAAGCCACACGCGCTCCAGCCGGACGATCCGACCGAAAGCCCGACACCTCGCCCCGACCGACCCGCGATCCGAACGGTGCGCGCAGAACCCCTCTGCCCCCGGCCCCAGCCGCCCGAACTGCCGTTGCCGCTCGGTGGCGAATACCTGGTCAACGCCACTTTCCGAGCAATCATCGCCCCGCCGTCCACCGCAGCTCGTTCCATCGGCAGCAACTCCGGCGTCTCTCCGTCCACCTGCCGAGCACCCCTTGCCTATTTGATTAGACATACATATATTGCACATGTAACTACCTGGGGGAGCGTCGCCGGCGAGGGTGCCGGGCAGCTTCCGATCTCACTCTCACCCGGAGAAACCATGCACTGGCTCTACCTCGGCATCGCTGTCTTCTTCGAGATCGCCTTCGCGCTCGGAGCCAACGCGACCGACGGGTTCACCAAGCTGTGGCCGTCGGTGTTCACGCTGGTCATGGCGGCCGGCGGCATCTTCTTCCTCAGCCGCGCCTTGCTGACCATGGACGTCGGCGTCGGCTACGCGATCTGGACCGGTCTCGGCTCGGTCGGCATCGTGCTGCTGGGCGCGCTGATCTTCAAAGAGAAGCTCAACTGGCGCAAGCTCATCGGCTTCGGCCTGGTGGTCTGCGGCATCATCGGCCTTCAGCTGACCGGTGCCTGACCCTCTTCGTCCTGCCCTCGAAAGGATTTCCGCTGTGTCCGTTCAGCCAGAAGCAGCACCAGTCATCGCACCGGAAAAGACGCAGACCGCTCGCCGGGCGTGGGGCATTCTCCTCTTCGCCGGGGTCTGCGAAATCGCGTTCGCCGTCAGCACGGACGGCAGCCGCGGCTTCACCAACCTGCCGTGGTCGATCGCCACCGTGATCACCGCCGCCGCAACGATTTTCACCCTCAGCCTGGCGTTGCGCACCATCGACGTCGGCGTCGGCTACGCGGTCTGGACCGGCATCGGCGCGAGCGGAGCCGCGATCTTCGGCGCGATCATCTTCGGCGAAAGCCTGGGACCGCTGCGCATTCTGTTCCTCGCCGTGATCATCGCCGGAGTCATCTGCCTCAAACTCGCCGGCGGCTCAACCGATCCGGCGAAAACCGGCGACTGACCGTATCCAGCCCGGCGTCGAACTGACTTTCGCCAGCCGACACTGAATCTGCCGAGATCTGGCCGCAGGCAGCGTGATCGCCACTACGCTGCACCGGCGCGGCACCACTGTTTTCGACGAACCTGGAGGCCGGTCGAATGCCCACAGCGACCGTCAACGACCGTCCGATCTTCTTCGCCGACACCGGGGGAGACGGACCGGCTTTGTTGCTGGGGCACGGCTACTTCCTGGACCACTCAACCTTCTCGCCGCAAGCAGCGATGCTCGCGCCGGAGCAGCGAGTGATCACCTGGGACGCCCGCGGCCACGGGCAAACCCCGGACGACGACCCCGGCACGTCATACACCTATTGGGACCAGGCCGAGGACGCGCTCGGCCTGCTGAACCACCTGGGCATCGAACGCGCCGTCGTAGGCGGGTTGTCGCAAGGCGGCTTCACCGCGCTACGGATTGCCTTGCTGGCACCCGAACGTGTCGCGGGGCTGGTGCTGTGGGACACCGAAGCAACACCGTGCGATCCAGCCGACAAAGCTGCCTACGACGGCATGTTCGCCGCCTTGCGCGAATACGGACCAATTGATGACTTGATCATACCCCTCTCGACACAACTGCTCGGAGAATCAGACCTGCGTGACGAGTTGCGCGCACGATGGCGCGCCGCACCCGCGCTGCCGCTGGGCCCGGCCGCGCACTGCCTGCTGGAGCGAGACGACGTTTCGGGCCGCCTGAACGAGATCACCTGCCCGACGTTGCTGATGTGGGGCGAGCAGGACGTTTCCCTCCCACGCGACCGCATGGACCTGCTGAGCGAACGCCTCCCCAGCGCCGGCGACGTGCAGGTCATCCGCGGCGCGGCCCACACGCCGACCTTGACTCATCCAGAGCAGGTCAACCCGTTGCTGAAACAGTTCCTGCGGACGCAAGCCTGACCAGTTCCGCCCAAACAATCCAGGCCGGACTAACCCAAGCAATCCAGGCCGGACTAAAACTGCGCAGCCCGACGATTCGTCCAGGCTTCCTGCTCGACCAGAGTGCCTAGCTCCAGCCCAACACGGCGAACCTCGACGGTCGCCCGAGGGCGTGAGGCTCGACGAGCACTCAATTGCATGCACGCACATGTGCTATACAAGAGGTCTCGGCACCGCTTCTCGATGCTGGGCAAGGTTTTGCCGGAGAGGTCGTTCCCGTGGTCACCACACCTTCCCCTGGACGCAAGTCGGCAGGGGCGAAACTCACCACCCTCGGCGCGATGTGGCCCCGCATGATGGCGCTTCGCAGTCGCGTCGACCACGAGGTCGAGCAAGCCTTGCAACGGCAGTTGCACTTGGGCTTCTCGGAATTCGTCGCCCTGATGTCGCTGGCCGACCGCCCCGACGGCGAGCTCCGCATGCAGGAACTGGCTGACGCGACGTCGCTCAACCAGAGCTCCGCGACCCGCCTCGTAGGCCGCCTTGAGCGTACCGGCCTCACCGAACGACGTCTCTGCGAATACGACCGCCGCGGCGTCTACACCGGAATCACCGACGCCGGACGTGCCACCTTGCGCAAAGCCGTCCCGGTCTACGAAACCGCACTGGCGAGCGCTTTCGACCGAGTGGCGGCGGACCCCGATTACCGAGACCTGATCGCCGCCGTCGACCCCCGCTGACAAGTGCCCTGACCAGGCATTCGCCACTGAACGGCGAATCTCGCGAACCCCGTCGGCCAGCGCGCGCTACACCTCGAACGCGTTGCCAGTCGCGATCTTCGGCCGCCCCAATTCCACCGGCTCGCCGACACGCGCCCGCCGGTAGACCTCGACGGTCGCCTCCGCGATCCGCCCCCAATCGAAGTCAGCGCCGAGTCGAGCCTGCGCCGCCCGCGCACGTCGGGTCGCGGCCGGAACGTCGCTCAGGACAGTCGCCACGGACGAGGCGAGCCCGGCGACGTCGCCCGGCGCGAAAGCCAGACCGGTCTCCCCGTCGATGACAACCTCGCCGAGCCCGCCGGCGGTCGAAGCCACCAGCGGCGCCTTCGCAGCCGCGGCCTCCAGCGCGACGATCCCGAACGGCTCGTACCGGCTCGGCAACACAACCGCATCGGCCGCGGCCAGGAGAGCGCGCAGGTCGCGGTCGGAGAGATGGCCGACGAAATCCACCGACCGGCGAATCCGCAGCTTTCGAGCCTGAGCGACAAGCTCGTCGTGATGTCGCCCTTTTCCGGCGACAACCACTCGCGTCCCCGGGAACTGACGGCGGATCCGGGGCAACGCGGCCAGCAGGTCTTGCACGCCCTTTTCCCACTCCAGCCGGCCGAAGAACAGCAGGAACGGAGCACCGTCCGGACTGTGCCGCGCCCGCATCTTCGCGACTTCGCCGGACGACACGCGCCAGCTGCGTCCCTCGATGCCGTTGTGGATCACCGCGACGTCGGCCGGGTCGATCTCGAAGAGGTGCGCGACCTCCTTGCGCATGGCCTGCGAACAGGTGATCACCGCGTCGGCGCGATTGGCCAGCCACCATTCGACCGAATGCACCTGCTGGTTGAGCGGATGCGACAGCCAACCCGAATGCCGGCCCGCTTCGGTCGCGTGGATCGTCCCGACGAGCGGCACCCGAGCCGCCTCGGCGACAGCGATCGCCGGATGGGTGACCAGCCAGTCGTGGGCGTGGACGACGTCGGGTTGCCACGTGCGGAGCAAATCCTGCGCCGCCCGGATCATGGCGTGGCCCATGGCGAGCGTCCACGCGACGAGGTCCCGCTCGAAGGTCAGGTGCATCGGATCTTCGGCCACGCGGACGACCCGGACCCCCTCGATGACCCGATCGCTGCGCGGATGCGTCGACGCGTCGGTGCCCGCGGTGTGCCGGCAGAGCACGACTACCTCGTGGCCCTGCTGCGCGAGATGTCGCGCCAGCGCGTGAACGTGCCGGGCTAGCCCGCCGATGACCACCGGCGGGTACTCCCAGGACAACATCAGCACGCGCATGGCCCGAGGTTACTCGCCAGTCGCTTACCCTGGGGCGGCCGCCCGAAGGACCGCCGGAACGCCTCTCCGGCGCCTGGCCGAAAAGTGTCTGGGAGCGGAAGAATCCGCTGGCCAGAGCGTTTCGCCAAAAAACGGCAACAGCTCCACCTGGTTCGGCCCGCCGACCCGTGAAGACAGCATCCGCGCAGCTCAGCACTGCTATCCCGGCCCAGCAGCGACTGTCAGACTGATTGCGCGAGTTCCGGCGGCCGTCACCTGTCGAGATTGCCAGCTTCGCCCGATGCAGCCGCCCGCGCTCCCGGCGCTGAAGTCGGCTTGCGAGCGGCTGACCAGCTGTTAGCCACTGAGCGGCGAAACGGTCGTCGACACCTGCTCCGCTACATCACCGCAGGAGGTCCCACCGAAGACCAGCCATCAGTCGCCGACCGTCAGCAACCGACATTGACCCATCGAGCAGGATCGGTTCACCGGCTGTCCGAGCAGCCCTCAAGCCATCCCGCGGATCGCGATTCTCTGCCACCATGATCGGTGATGACTCCGACAGAGCCCGAATGGCAGCGCGCGGATCCGCCGCTGACCACACCGTGGACCGACCGAGTCGACCCGGCCGCGGTGTTGCCCGAGTACCCGCGCCCCCAGCTCCGCCGGCCGGAATGGCTGAGCCTCAACGGCATCTGGGAGTACGCAGGATGGCCTGCTTCGCCCGAGGCACCGCGACCCGTCGGCTACAGCGAGCGCATCCTGGTTCCCTTCGCGCCGGAATCGGCGCTCTCCGGAATCGGCCGACGCGACGAAGTGCTGTGGTACCGGCGGTTGTTCGAGATCCCAGAAAGCTGGAGCGGGCAGCGGGTGTTGCTGCATTTCGGTGCAGTCGACCAGAAAGCCGAAGTACGGGTCAACAACCAGACGGTGGTCACCCATGAGGGCGGGTACACGTCGTTCTCAGCGGACATCACGAACGCGCTCCGTGAATCGGGCCCGCAGGAAATCACCGTTCGCGCAGAGGACCGTACGGATATCGAGCCGTACCCGATCGGCAAGCAGCGCAACGAACCTGGCGGTATCTGCTACACGCCGACGTCAGGAATTTGGCAGACTGTGTGGGTCGAGCCGGTGCCGAACGAGCGCATTTCCGGCCTCGACGTCGCCTCGGACCTGTCTGGCGTGTCGGTGTTCCCGCAGGTCACTGGCGGTACTCAAGTGGAGTTGATCGTTTCGCCGCAAAACGGCGACGAGGCAGCGCGCGTTCGCGGCACCGCCGGCGCGCGGCTGCGGGCCAACCTCCCAGAACCCCATCTGTGGTCTCCGGACGATCCGTTTCTCTACGACATCACCGTCCGGCTTCTGGATGCGCACGGTGATGTCCTGGACGAGGTCGCCAGCTATTGCGGCCTGCGAACGGCAGAGATCGTCCCGGATGTCGACGGACAGCCACGGATCGCGTTGAACGGTCGGATCACCTTCCTCCACGGTCCACTCGACCAGGGCTACTGGCCGGACGGCGGTTACACGGCTCCGACCGACGAGGCGCTCAGGTTCGATCTCGAGAAGACGAAGGAACTCGGGTTCAACCTGGTCCGCAAGCACGTCAAGGTCGAGCCCGCGCGCTGGTACTACTGGGCGGACCGGCTGGGCCTGGCTGTCTGGCAGGACATGCCGTCGCTCGTCGTGTCGTTCGCGGGCCCGCCCGGGCACGCGCCGGATCCGTTGCCCGAAGGACAGCAGCGATTCGAGGTCGAGCTGCGCGAAATGATCGCCCAGCTGCGCAGTATCACGTCGATCGTCGCCTGGGTGCCGTTCAACGAAGGCTGGGGAGAATTCGATACTGCCCGGATAGCCGCGCTCGTGAAGGAACTCGACCCCACCCGGCTGGTGATCGCCAACAGCGGCGTGAACTGCTGCTTCTCCCGCCCGGACACTGGCGCCGGTGACATCTACGACGATCACACCTACGTCGGGCCGGGGGAGCCGCACGAGGGGGACCATCGCGCACTGGTGGACGGCGAATACGGCGGCCTGGGCTTAGTCCTCGAAGACCACGTCTGGCCAGGCCCGCCAAACGCCTACGAAATGACGACCGATTCGGCGCACCTCACTCGCCGGTACGCGGAGGTCAGCGAACGCCTCGAAGGGTTGGTTTCCGAGCTGGGGTTGTCCGCCGCGATCTACACTCAAACCACTGATGTAGAGAACGAAGTGAACGGCCTCCTCACCTACGACCGCCGAGTGCAGAAGCTCGACTTCGCGGACGCCTCGCACCACAACCGAGCGGTGATCGCACGCGGTTCGTACCCCGAGGTGAAGACCGCCGCCGAACTAGCCGACGAGGTTCAGGACAGCCGTTGACCTGCGATTCGCCACTGAGCGGCAACGCCAGGTCTGCCCTCCCGCACAGGGTTGCGGCCTGGGGACGAACCCAGCTGACTTGCGATTCGCCGCCCAGTGGCGACGAGCTGGTCAACGGCGCTTCGACGCCTGCGCGGTGCCGTCCAACCCGGAGGTACTGCTTCGCCTCGCCGCTCAACGACGAAAGCGGCGAAAGCGGCGCGGCGGCCGGTGGCGTCGAATTTGCCCGCCAACGGCGACGGCAGCTGAGGCGGCCGGTGTCGCGGAGCCGACGCCGCCGCGAGTGGGATCGTCAGCTCATAGCATCCCGCGTCGTTGGTCGGCCGTAGCCGGTGAGAAGCGATAACGCTGTAAGGGAGCAGAGGCGAGGTACACCTGGCTTTTCGCCGCTGAACGGCCATGGCGCGAATCAACCGCCAGCGGTATCCCAACCGGAATCCAGCGGACTCCGCTTTGGCCGCCAGTTGCCGAAAAACGGCAAATGCTCTCCGGCCGCGATAAACGCAGGCCGGAGAGCCGGGCCGAAAACTCAAGCAGGCAAAGCCGCTTCGATCGCCGCGACGATCGTCTCGTCTTCGGGCTCCGTGCGCGGACGGAAGCGACCGAGAACCTCTCCGTCCGGGCTGATCAGGAACTTCTCGAAGTTCCACTGCACATCGCCCGCTTCGCCGTCCGCGTCGGGAGCTTCCGTGATGCTCGCGTAGAGCGGGTGCCGGTCTTCGCCGTTGACGTCGACCTTCTCGAACAACGGGAACGACACTCCGTACGTGGTGGAGCAGAACGTCTGGATTTCCTCCGCGGTGCCCGGCTCCTGGCCGGCGAACTGGTTGCACGGGAACCCGACAACCGAGAAACCCTTGTCGCTGTAGCGTTCCTGCAGGCGTTCCAAACCGGTGTACTGCGGCGTCAACCCGCACTTCGACGCCACGTTCACCACAAGCAGCGTCTTGCCGGCCAGCGGTCCGCCGAGAGTGGCGTCGTCGCCGGACAGGGTCTTGAGCGGCAGGTCGCGGATTCCCATGTAATTCCCTTCGATCGTCACGCGGAAGGACGGCGCAGGGCGCGCGCGTCCAGATGTCCGAACGGGCCGTCGGCCCGGCGGTATTCCTCGGCCAGGGCGAGCGCGCGGGCACGATCTCCGCTGCGGAGCAACCCTGCCAGGGCATCGAATCGTTCGGTGTGCACGCGGGCGCGCCGGCGGGCGTAGTCTGCGGCGGAGTCTTTGGTGACCATGAACGCCCAGTCGCTGGACAGCGCCATCATCGCCTCGGCGACGGCCTGATCGGCAACGACGTCACGAGTGGTCCCATCCTGCTTGTCGACCAAGTCGAGCAGCCGGGTCTGCAGCGCGGTGTTGTCCTGCACCATGTCCGCGACCTGTTCGCCGTCCCAGACTCGCCAGTCCTTGCCCGAACCCCACGAAGACGCGGGCAGCTGGACGGGCTCGCCCAGGTGGCCAGCCTCGAGCGCGCCGCGCAGTGTGGTCACGCGGACGCCTGCCTCGGGCAGTGCCCGCAGGATCCCTTCGAGCCAGGCAGGGCCTTCGTGCCACCAATGCCCGAAGAGTTCCGTGTCGTATGCGGCAACTACCAGCGATTCGCGGCCGTTTTGCTCGCGGAGGGATCGCAGGCGCGCGACGACTGTTTCGACGAAATCCTTGACGTGCGAACCTAAAACGTCCGCGGCGAGAGTCGGGTCGTAGGGGGCTTTGTCCTGCGGCTCCACGGTTTTCCCGGTGACACGCGACGCCTTCAGCCCGACTTCGTGTGCCCAGGTGTGAAAATCCCGGTACGCGGCATGGCCCGGATAGCCGGCTTTCGGCGACCAAACCCGGTACGTGACCTCGAGATCGCGGCCGAAGCAGACGACGTCGGAGTCACCGACGGGATGCGCTGACGAAGTGTCACCATGGAGTGAAGGACCGTCGACAAGGAAGCGTCGAACACCGGCGTCGTGATAATCTTGTTCCATTCCCGGTGCATAACCACATTCAGGTGCCCAAATACCCTCTTGTGCGCGGCCAATGCGCAGCGCGGTGTCCTCTAGTCCAGCCTGGAGGGCGAACCGTCGCACCCGCTGATCCAGCAACGGCTGGAACGGATGCGTCAGCGGTCCGCCGAGCAGCTCGACCGTGTCACTGTCCACAAGCGACCGCAGGATCGGCGAGAAACCGTGTCGCCAGCGCGTTTCCAGCTCCTCGGTGGCGTGCATCGCGGCCTGGTGCTCGGCGGCGGCGAGGTCGCGCAGCAACGGATCGCCGTGCCAGAGCGTCGATGCGTGCTGCGTGCGCAATTGCCAGTGGCCGACCCAGTCGTGGCAGGCGCGGATGGCGTACGGATCGTCAAGCTGCGCGGCGAGGACTGGCGTCATGCCGAGCGTCAAGACGTCGCGTCGCCCCTCAGCGGCGAAACGGCGCAGCAGGTCGACGACCGGCAGGTACGAATGGGTCCACGCCTGGTACAGCCATTCCTCCCCGACCGGCCAGCTGCCATGGTGCGGCAGCCACGGCAGGTGGCTGTGCAGGACGAGGCAGAACGTGCCTTCGGGCGCGGGATTCCGGGCGCTCACGGGCGCACCGCCACGGCCACCAGGTCGAGGCTCGCGTCGAGGTCGTCGTTGTGCACCGCGAAGTCGTTGGCCCGAATCGCCGCGACGTCCGCGAGGAGGTCGGCGGGCCAGATGGCCTGGCCGGGAAGGGAGCCCATGACGACGTCCAGCTGGGCGTCGATGATGGAGCCGCCGTAGCGGGTTTCGGTGGTGCGCAGGGTTTCCGCATGGTGCAGCCCGTTCAGCGCGGCGACGGTGAACCCGGCCGCGCGCAGCAGTCCGTCCAATTCGGACGGTGCCAGTTCGCGCGTGTGGAACGGGTTGAGCGGGGTGTCGCTGTCCGGCGTGAAGGTGAGCCGGTTCGGGGTGGTGACCAGCAGTTTCCCGCCCGGGCGCAGGACGCGGAAGCATTCGGCGAGAAAAGCGTCCTGGTCCCAGAGATGCTCGATCACCTGGAAGTTCGCCACCACGTCGACGGCACCGTCGCGCAGCGGGAGGTACGCCAGGTTCGCCCGTGCGACGGCGACGTCCGGATACCGGCGCGCGACATGCTCGGTGGTCGGCACGTCGTAGTCCAGCGCGAGCACTCGACGGGCGTGCTGGGCGATAAGCCCGGCGCCGTAGCCCTCGCCGCAGCCGGCTTCGAGCACCGTCGCGTCGGCGCAGTGGGGGAGCAGGGCGAGGTAGGCGGCTTCATGGCGGCGGAACCAGTAGTTTTCCTCGGGGATGCCGGGGACGGTCCGTTCGCCGGTGAGGTGCAGTGCCTCAGCCCGGGTGGCTGCGTTGGTCACCTGCGCGACCCTAGCGCCTGTCACGTTTCGCGCAGCCGTCTCGTTCCAGCCGTATGCAACGGACGATCACGCGCATCCTCCTGGTCCTGCTCGGTCTCTACACACTGGTGCAGGGGCTGTGGCCGCTGCTCGACCCGATGGGGTTTTACCAGGACTTTCCCGGTTTCCGGCACGGCTGGGTCTCCATGGACGGGCCCTACAACGAGCACTTCATCATCGATTTCGGCGGACTCAGCCTGGCGCTCGGCGCGATGCTGGTCGGCGCCGCAGTGATGGGCACCACAACGGTCGCGCGGCTGGTCGCGGTCGCGGCGTTGCTGTTCGCCGTGCCGCACCTCGTCTACCACGCGGGTCACGTCGGGCACTATCCGCAGCTCGACCAGGTGCTCATCATCGGCGGGCTCGCGGTGACGGTCCTGCTGCCGCTCGTGGTGCTTGTCGTCCCCGGGCGGCGAATCGAGGTCAGTTCGACGGCGACACCGTGATGCTGAGCGCACCCGGGCCGACGTGAGCTCCTATCACGGTGCTCGCGTCGCCCACCACGATCTCGCCCGCGCCGGGCACTCGCTCCCGCAGCTTTCGGACGACTTCGCTCTCGTCCGAGCCGAATCGGGTCACCGCGAGGTCCACCGGTTGGTCGCCGGCGGCCTTCGCGGCCAGGTCGACGAGCCGGTTCATCGCTCGTTTAGTGCCGGGAACACGGGCGAGCGGGCTCACTTCTCCATTGCGGACGGTGAGCAGCGGCTTGATCGCGAACGCACTTCCGAGCATCGACTGGGCGGCACCGATCCGGCCCGATCGCCGCAAGTACTCAAGAGTGTCCACGTAGATCAGTTCGGTCGAGTTGCGCACTCGCCGTTCCGCGGCGTCCAGGACCCGCTCGAGCTGTCCGCCGGCCCCGGCGACGCGGGCGGCGGACACCGCTGCGTAGCCGAGACTCATGCTGGCCGTCCCGCTGTCGAGGATGTGCACCGGAATCCGGACCTGCTGGGCGGCTTCGCGGGCGGCCTCGACGGTCTGCGAAAGCCGTCCGGAGATGTGCAGGCTCACGATGGCGGACGCGCCGGCGGAGGCCGCGTCCTGGTAGGTCCAGAAAAACGCGCCGGGATCGGGCGGCGAGGTCGTGACCGCCGCGCCGGATTTCATGGTCTGGATGAGCTCGCTCCGGTCGAAGCGGTGCTCGTCGTCCGTCTGGTCTCCGACGTGCAGCTGGACCTGGACGACACTGATTCGCCACTGAGCGGCGAGCTGCTCGGGCAGGCACGAGGTCGAGTCGGTGACTACGGCGATGTGCGCGGACATGGTGCCGGAGCGTAACCCCTAACGGCCTACTGCGAGTAAGTGACCGTTGCTCCGATCGGGCGAGTGGCTCGCTGGACGGGCTAACCGGTCAACTACCGGGACGATGGTCCCAATAGATTGCTCATCCAGGTGAATGCCGTCACCTCGAGGGGTCCGGCCGCGGAATTGCCCCTAATCTACCGCTCAGTAGAGCACTGTCCCGCGGCCGAGAGCCGGCCCCAACCGGGAGGTCGAAGAAGACCCATGACGAACATCGTTGTCCTGGTCAAGCAGGTACCGGACACCTACTCGGAGCGGAAGCTCTCCGGTTCCGACAACACCCTTGACCGCGAATCCGCCGACGCCGTGCTCGACGAGATCAACGAGAAGGCCGTCGAAGAGGCCCTCAAGATCAAGGAAGCCGGCGAGGGCGAGGTCACCGTGATCTCGGTCGGCCCGGACCGCGCCACCGACGCGATCCGCAAGGCGCTCTCCATGGGCGCCGACAAGGCCATCCACGTCTCCGACGAGGCGCTGCACGGCTCCGACGCGATCGCCACCGCGAAGGTCATCGCCGCCGCTGTCGGCAAGGTCGAGGGTTACGACCTGATCCTGGCCGGCAACGAGGCGTCCGACGGCCGCGGCGCCGCCGTGCCCGCGATCCTGGCCGAGCTGCTCGGCGTGCCGCAGCTGACCTACGTGCGCCAGCTGACCGTCGAGGGTTCCGCCGTGAAGGCCGACCGCGAGACGGAAGACGGCATCACCCACCTCGAGGCGAATCTGCCGGCGCTGGTGAGCGTGAGCGAGAAGATCAACGAGCCGCGCTACCCGTCGTTCAAGGGCATCATGGCCGCGAAGAAGAAGCCGGTCGAGACGCTGACCATCGCCGACCTCGGCATCGACGCGGGCGAGGTCGGTCTCGGCAACGCGTGGTCGACGGTCGTCGAGGCCTCGCCGAAGCCGCCGCGCACCGCGGGCGAGAAGGTCGAGGACGAGGGCGACGGCGGCTCGAAGGTCGCTGAGTACCTGGTCGCGCAGAAGCTCATCTGAGACACGGTTTCGAGGAGGATTCCGGAAAATGGCTGAAGTACTCGTCCTCGTCGACCACGTCGACGGTGATGTCAAGAAGGTCACGCTCGAGCTGCTGACCGCTGCGCGCGCCCTCGGCGAGCCCTCCGCCGTCGTGGTGGGCCCGACCGGCACCGCGGCGAAGGCCAAGGAAGCGCTCGCCGGCCACGGCGCGGCGAAGGTATACGTCGCCGAGGGCGACGACGCTGCCGGTTACCTGGTGACCCCGAAGGTCGACGTGCTCGCGAAGCTCGCCGAGCAGGTCTCGCCGGCCGCGGTGCTCGTCGCCGCCAGCGCCGAGGGCAAAGAGGTGGCCGCGCGGGTCGCGCTGCGACTGGGCTCCGGTCTGCTCTACGACGCGGTCGGTGTCAACGCCGACGGCACTGTGGACCAGTCCATCTTCGGTGGCGCGTTCTCCGTGAAGGCCAAGGCTGCCAAGGGTGCGCCGGTCGTGTCGGTGCGTCCGGGCGCGGTCGAGGCGGAAGCCGCCGATGGCGCGGCTGCCGAGGAGACCGTCGAGATTCCGGCGCAGGACCCGGCGAAGGCCGCCAAGATCACCGGCATCGAGCCGGTCGTCGGCGGCGACCGTCCGGAGCTGACCGAGGCGTCGATCGTCGTGTCCGGTGGCCGCGGCGTCGGCTCTGCGGAGAAGTTCGACGTCGTCGAGAAGCTGGCCGACTCGCTCGGCGCGGCTGTCGGAGCGTCCCGTGCCGCTGTCGACTCCGGCTACTACCCGGCGCAGTTCCAGGTCGGCCAGACCGGCAAGACGGTGTCGCCCCAGCTGTACATCGCGCTCGGCATCTCCGGGGCGATCCAGCACCGCGCCGGCATGCAGACGTCGAAGACGATCATCGCGGTCAACAAGGACGCCGAGGCTCCGATCTTCGAGATCGCCGACTTCGGCGTGGTGGGCGACCTGTTCAACGTCGCGCCGCAGCTGACCGAGGCTGTCGACAAGCGCAAGGGCTGACGTTTTCTTTCGCCCGGAAGGCCGTCGCGTGCTCGCCACGCGGCGGCCTTCCGCGTTCTCCGGAACCTTCTCGTCTGTCTGAGAGGAACCTGAGAACCCGCAATTAACTCAACGTGCACTGACCGGTCATCGATTGGCACTCTCCGAGGCCGCTTACCGGCAGGTACACCTTGACCATGACGTCGTCACAGCTCCTCGTCAGTACTGATCAGGCGGGTGCCGACCTTCCCGCAGGCGCGCCGCGGTATTCGCTTCTGGTCGCCAACGGGAACGATGAAGTGCTCGCCGCACAGAAACTGCGATACCGGGTTTTCGCCGAGGAGATGGGGGCGGAACTGCATTCCCCGGAGCCCGGCCGGGATGTCGACTACTTCGACGAATTCTGCGACCACCTCGTGGTCCGCGACGACAACACCGGCGAGATCGTCGGCTGCTACCGCATGCTTCCGCCGGACCGCGCCGCGCAGGCCGGAAAGCTTTACTCCGACAGCGAATTCGACCTGACGACGCTCGCCGCGCTGCGGCCGTCCCTGGTCGAGACCGGACGGTCCTGCGTCCATCCTGACCACCGCAGCGGTGCCGTCGTGAGCCTGGTGTGGGCCGGGATCGCGCGCTACATGCTCCTTTCCGGGCACCGTTATCTCGCGGGTTGCGCTTCGGTCCAGCTGAACGATGGCGGCAGTTATGCGGCAGGCGTCTGGGATGTCTTGCGCACCAAACACCACGCTGACGACTCGTTGCGCGTCTCGCCGTTGCACCCGTGGGACCCGGACGCAATCGCGCGTCCTGACCGGGCCGTGCTTCCGCCGCTGATCAAGGGTTACGTGCGGCTCGGCGCCAAAGTGTGCGGCCCGCCGGCCCTCGACGCCGACTTCGGGGTCGCGGACTTCTTCGTCCTTCTTGATCTGCAGCAGGTCGACGAGCGGTACTTGAAGTTCTTCCTCGGAGCGCAAGGATGAGTCACGCTTGGATGCCGACGTCGCCTTGCGGTGACGGTTGCCTCACCGAAGGCGCGCCGACTGTTGCCTTCCCTTGGCGAATTTTGCGCTTCACCGCAGCGATTTCCGTGGTCTTCACGGCGTTGCTGGTCGCGCCGGCGTTGCTGGTGATTCGCGGCCGGAGCCGGGAACGCTTGCTGCGCCGGATTTTCCGCGCGGTGCTGAGGGCGTTCGGGGTGCGGATGTCTGTCGTGGGCGGTGCGGACTTCCTCGCCGCTCCGGCCGGCCGCGGCGCGCTCGTGGTGAACAACCATATCTCGTGGCTGGACATCATCGCCATCAACGCTCTGCGTCCGATGCGCGCGCTCGCGAAGATCGAAATCGGCTCCTGGCCGATCCTCGGCACCCTCGTGCGTCGCGGCGGAAGTATTTTCCTGGACCGCAACCGTTTGCGCACCTTGCCGGGCACCATGTCCGAACTGGCCGACAGCCTTCGCTCCGGCGCGCTTGTGAACGTCACCCCCGAGGGCACCACCTGGTGCGGCCTGGCCTCCGGCCGCTTCACGACGGCCACCTTCCAAGCCGCGATCGACGGCGGTGTCCCGGTCCGGCCGATCGCCCTTCGCTACCGCCTCGCCGACGGCCGCGAAACCAGCCAGCCGGCGTTCATCGGGCCGGAGTCGCTCATCGCCTCCCTGCGCCGGGTCGCCGCGCTGCGCGGCCTGGTCCTGGAAGTGCATGTTTGCCCGGAGATCGCTCCCGGCCGCGCCGAGGACCGCCGTTCGCTGGCTGCTCTTGCCGAAGCCTCTGTCCACTCGGCCCTCGGCACCGTCCGCATCCCGCCACAGCGTCGCCGGGTCCTGGTCGGCCGTCGCGCGCCCTCCCAGCCGGTTGTGCACTGACGAACACCCTGGTCACGGTGCCGCGGAGGGGTTTTGCCGTTTTTTGGCGACGCCCCTCCGCAACTCTCCGACCCCTGCATGCTGGTCTCTCCACCGGCCACAGTCAGCCCATTCGCCACCCAATGGCAACAGCCACCTAGCTCACCTCGCCGCTGGACGGCTACGACTGCCCGTCCCACCGCCGGTGCCCGCGGCCCGCCATCCGTTGCCGCCGAATGGCGACGAATCGCTCGCGTCGGCGCACCTGGTCTCCGCGCTCCGCGTCTATCGCCGTTGAGCGGCGACAGTCGCTTGCTTCGGCGCGGCCCGCCCGTCGAGTTCAGTCTTTCGCCACTAGGCGGCAACGGCTGCTCGCCGCGGTTGGCGCAAGTCGCCGACACTAACGATCACCTGCAGGTGCGCCATCGTCGATCCTAGCCGACAATCGTGGTCAGGAAACGGCAATAGTCAGCTTCCCGCCTGGGTGCCCATTCCGGCTCTCCTCCTGTGCGGCTGCGGCTTCCTCTAACGGAAAAGTCTTCCCCTGCGCAATCCGCAGTCCATTGTGTACATACCCGAGGATCTCGTTCAGTACCTCCGGCGTCTGCCCGTCCTGGCCTCCGGACGAGAAAAGCAGGCCGAGTTCGAACGCCGCTCCATCTGCGATGGTGACGACGCGATCCTTCGACCCTCGCATCTCGACCGATTCTGGCAAAACGCCATGCCCGGACGCGTCGAACACCGCGTCCACCGGACGGTCCGCCACTTCACGGACCCTCTCCAGCCACCCGTCGCCGTAACGCACCGGAATCGCGCCCAGCGCTTTCACCTCATCGAGATTGCGCTGTCCAGCCGTTCCGATCACCGTCGCGCCCAACGCGACCGCGATCTGTGTCGCGAACCGGCCGACAGCGCCACTCGCTCCGTGGACAACCAACAGTTCGCCGGCTTTGACATCCAGCAGACGCAACACGCGCAACGCGGTTTCGCCAGCAACCGGCAACGCCGCGGCGTCGTCCCAGGAGAGGCCAGCCGGCTTGCGAACGATCGCTCCGCCGAGCGCGAACTCCGCGTACCCACCGGTTGCCGACCAGCCGAACACCTCGTCTCCGATGCCGAATTCAGCGCCGTCCCCCACCGCGTCGACTACACCCGCGATCTCCAGCCCCGGTATCCGCGGGCCTTCAAGCGCCGCGCCGCCGGCCATCGCCCCAGAACGAATCTTCCAATCGATCGGGTTGATCCCCGCGCGCCGGACGGCGACCCGGACCTGCCCCGGACCGGGCTCCGGCGTCGGGACATCCTTCAGTTGCAGCACTTCGGGCCCGCCGTACTCGGCGAATGTGATGGCTCGCATCTCGGTTCGCACTCTCCTTCGGTCGCCGTACGTCCTACTTAAAGCCAACCAGCATCCGGCGCATTCCGAACCGCACGCTCGATTCGCCGGTAAACGGCAACACCCCCGCCCTGTCGCGCTCGCTCACCTTCGCCTGTCCCGGAGTCGTGACGCAGACAATGCCCAACGGTGGCGCCCAAGAAGCCTGATTCATCGGTCTAGGGGACCAGTACAACGTCAGCAGCTACCCGGCGTCATCGACTTCCTGCGCCGAACGCCCCTCGACTGCCCGGACGCGGCATGCGCAGGGATCCCGCAGGTCCGGCTTCCCCAGCTTGAACCGCGAAACCCCACCTCCTGACGCTTCGAATCCCCTCCCGCCGCGATGTGCCCCACCACGCACCCCGAAAGGCCGGCGGACAGCTTGACCTCCAGAGCGCTGGAGGTTGCAAGCTCACGATCATGAGCCAGACCGTCGGAGTACAGCCCCGAAAAAGCGTCCTTTGGAGTCGCGAACACCGTCTTGTCACCGTCGGCCTGCTGCTTGTGGTCACGCTGGTGGCCTTCGAAAACATGGGCGTCGCCACTGCGATGCCGACGCTGGTCGCCGAACTGAACGGGTTCGCCCTCTACTCCTGGCCGTTCACCACCTTCTTGGTAGCCAGCGTCGTCGCCACCGTTTTGTCCGGACGGCTAGGCGACCGCAGGGGACCAGCGCCAGCTCTCCTGGTGGGGCCGGTGCTATTCGCCGCAGGACTAGCCGTCGCAGGCGTCGCCACCACGATGCCGACGCTGCTAGTCGGCCGTGCGCTGCAGGGCTTCGGCTCGGGATTTCTACTGGTGTCCGTCTCGCTGTTGATCGCCCTGACGTTCACCGACCGCGAACGCCCCATCATCTATGCCGCCAATGCTGCGGCTTGGGTCCTCCCTGCGATGATCGGCCCGTCCGTTGCCGGTTTGGTGACTGTGACCGTCGGCTGGCGATGGGTCTTCCTCGGCCTGCTACCGCTGGTCGGGATCGGAGTTGTCCTCCTTTACAAGATCACCCGCGGTTTGCCCGCCCATGTGCCCCTCCCAGCCGGACGTCGTGCAGGCGTCATCTCCGCTGTTGTAGCTGCGCTCGGAGTCGCCGCCCTGAGCTGGGCCGCGCAACACCCATCGCCTGCCGCGCTTGCCTATGGAGCCGTAGGTCTTGTCGCGCTAGCTGTCGCTCTGCGCAAACTCCTGCCCGCCGGAACTATGACCTCTCGTCCCGGATTGCCAACGGTGGTCGCCTCTCGCGCCCTGCTCGCTGGCGCGTATGCGGGCATGGAGGCGTATCTCCCGCTGACCATGACCGCTGTCCACGGCTATAGCCCCGCTCTCGCCGGCCTGCCGCTGACCATCACCGCGCTTGGCTGGTCCGCCGCGTCGGCACTCCAAGGCCGGTTCCTCGACTGGTCGCGAGAGGCATCGCTGCGCACCGGCTTCGTGCTCGTCGCTGTGGGTCTGGTCGGCTTCGGGTTTGTCGCCCAACCGTGGTTCCCCGCCTGGGTGGCCTTCGCTGTCTGCGCAGTCGGCGGAGCAGGGATGGGAATCGCGATGCCCGCCGTCTCGGTCCTTCTGTTGCGCTACTCGCCGGAAGGCGAGCGGGGGTTCAACACCTCCGCAATGCAGCTGGCCGACTGGGTTGGATCAGCGCTGCTCATTGGCCTCGGCGGGGTGCTCCTGGCCGCCGTCGCCTCCGCCGCGCAGCCTTCTGCCGCGATGGGACTGCTCAGTGTCGCCCTCGTCCTGCTCGCTCTGCTCGGCATCCGACTCACGAGCAGGTGGCCGAAACAGGTGTGACGTGCCACTCTGCGGCCTGGGGCGAGCTTCGTCACAGGCCGCATCGGTCTACCCTGATAGGGCGATGACCTATCTCGACCACGCGGCAACCACTCCGATGCTGCCCGAAGCCATTGCGGCGATGACTGAGGCTTTGTCCACCGTGGGCAACGCCTCCGCGCTGCATTCTTCGGGACGGCGTGCTCGGCGAGCCGTCGAGGAAGCACGCGAAGTGATCGCCGCCGCTTTGGGCGCGCGACCGTCGGAGGTCATCTTCACCGGCGGCGGTACGGAGAGTGACAACCTCGCGGTCAAGGGCATCTTCTGGGCCCGCAGCGGGGAGGACTCGGCTCGGCGTCGCATCCTGTGCAGCACGGTCGAGCATCACGCGGTCCTCGACACGGTCGAGTGGCTGGAGCAGCACGCCGGTGCCGAGATCACCTGGCTGGAAGTAGACGACCACGGCCGGGTATCGCCGGAAACGCTCCGCGCCGCGATTGATTCGGCCCCTGAGACGGTTGCCCTCGCGACGGTGATGTGGGCGAACAACGAGGTCGGCACCGTCAATCCGGTCGCCGCTCTCGCTGAGGTCTGCAACGAACACGCGATCCCCCTGCACACCGATGCCGTCCAGGCGGTCGGTGCAGTTCCCGTCGACTTCACCGCATCCGGCGCGGCCGCGCTCACACTGACCGGCCACAAGCTCGGCGGCCCGTACGGTGTCGGCGCGCTTCTCCTCGACCGTGACACCTCGTGTGTCCCCGTTCTCCACGGCGGTGGCCAGGAACGCAGCGTTCGCTCAGGCACTCTCGACGTTCCGGCGATCGCTGGCTTCGCCGCTGCGGTGCAAGCGGCGATCAGCGGTCGCGCGGAGTACGCCACCCGGGTCGAGAAGCTGCGTGACGAGCTCGTCGCCGGGGTCCTGCGCGAAGTCCCGGACGCGATTCTCAACGGCCGCGACGGTGAGCGTTTGCCGAGCCACGCTCACTTCACTTTCCCCGGCTGTGCGGGCGACAGCCTGCTGATGCTCTTGGACGCCAAGGGCATCGAGTGCTCCACCGGTTCGGCGTGCACCGCCGGTGTCGCGCAACCAAGTCACGTTCTCCTGGCAATGGGGGCAGACGCAGCCGCAGCCCGCGGCTCGCTTCGATTTTCGCTTGGCCACACGTCGACGCTGGAGGACGTGCATACCCTGGCCCGCGAGATCGGTGGCGTCGTCACCCGCGCCCGACAGGCCGGTCTCGCCGGCATGCGCAAGCAAACGCAGAAGCAAGAGGTGTAACCAATGCGGGTATTGGCCGCAATGAGCGGAGGAGTCGACTCGGCCGTCGCCGCTGCGCGTGCAGTCGACGCCGGCCACGACGTCGTCGGAGTGCACCTGGCGCTTTCGGCTCAACCTGGCACGCTGCGGACTGGTTCCCGCGGCTGCTGCACCATCGAAGACTCCCATGACGCCCGCCGGGCCGCGGACATCCTCGGTATCCCGTTCTACATCTGGGATTTCGCCGAGCGCTTCACCGAAGAGGTCGTTGAGACATTCGTCGGCGAGTACGCGGCAGGCCGCACGCCGAATCCTTGCGTGACTTGCAACGAGAAGATCAAGTTCGAAGCGCTGCTTGAGAAGGCGCTCGCTCTTGGCTTCGACGCTGTTGCGACCGGCCACTATGCGCGGCTGGCGACCGTCGACGGCGAGCTGGAACTTCGCCGGAGCGCGGACGAAGGCAAGGACCAGTCGTACGTGCTGGCTTCACTGCAGCCAGACCAGCTTCGCCATGCGATGTTTCCGCTGGGCGACTCCTGGAAGTCGGACGTGCGGGCTGAGGCGGAGCAGCGTGGGCTTTCCGTGGCACGGAAGCCAGACAGCCATGACATTTGCTTCATCCCGGACGGCGACACCAAGAACTTCTTGGAGAAGCGGCTCGGCGAGCGTCCCGGCGAACTGGTCGATGCGGAGACGGGTGCGGTGCTCGGGCGTCACACTGGCGTGCACGGATTCACCGTGGGCCAGCGGAAGGGTCTCGGTATCGACGCGCCGGCCGCTGATGGGCGACCTCGTTATGTCCTTTCGCTCGAACCTGTTTCGGGCACGGTAAAGGTCGGGTCGTCGGCAGACCTCGATGTCCAAGCCATCGACGCGGACCGGGCGATCTGGCCGAGTGGACGAACTTTGGACGGACCGACTGAATGCACCGTCCAGGTTCGCGCACATGGCGGCATCGCCGAAGCGGTCGCCGAAGTGGGTGAAGACGGGCAGGTCGCGATCCAGCTGCGCGAGCCGTTGCGTGGGGTGGCACCGGGCCAGGTCGTTGTCCTTTATCGGCGAGACGACCAGGCCGGCGACCTCGTCCTCGGGAGCGCCAAGATCTCTGGCACGCACTGACCTCCTTATGCGCCTAGGCGTTCCTCTCCAGGCTGTTCTGGCGTGAGCTGGGGATCGTGCAGCGGCGGAGGCGCGCTTTCAGCTTTCTCGCCGGTCGGTGTCGTGATGATGAGCTTTCCGTCCTGCAGGACCTCGTAGGTCCAGTCGGCACGATTCTTAAGACGGCGGTGCCGTAGGCAGTAGCTCAACGTCGAGTCTGCGTCCGCGGAATCTGGCCCTGTTGGTTCCGTCAAGCAGTTCTGCGCGGGCCGCGGGCAGCCGGGCTGTCGGCATTCACGGTCGCGGACCCGCACGAACTCGTCCACATCGATGCTCGGCCGATACCGGAACTTGCCGACTTCGATCACTTGTCCGGTCAGCGGGTCAGTGATGACTCGGCGGACGACCGTGTCGGGGCCGGTTGCGATGTGGCGCGCGAGTTCGGCCGGGATGTGACCGTGGCTGGCCAGCTCAGCGGGATTGTCGTTGAGCCCCAGGTAGGTCTGCAGATCGACATAGAGATACACCTCGGTCTGCTCGGGAACGCCGCCCTTGCCGCTAAGTAAGAGATCGATCGCGACGTCAGCACGCAGTTGGTCGAGGGTTCGCTTCTCGTCGCCCGTCTTGAGCGATCGAGCGATCTTGTCGACGCGGAGGTAGGCCGCTGTCGCTTTGTCGGTCGAGGCGTTGTCGACCGAGATCCGCGAGATGCCTTCGCTCTGGTGCTGCAGGATGACGCGCCGCTCGGCTTTCCGCCGAGCCAGTCGGTCCATTGCACCGTCCGGGTCGATTTTCGTTGCGGCGTAAGCGGTTGCCTTGCGGACCTGGGTCGGGTTCTTGTCCTCTAGCCGGTGTTCAAGCAGGTAGTCGACCATTCGTGCGTGGCGGTCGGACAGCTGGCTCGTGCCGTCGGTGACCTTCATGGCGCGATAGAGGTCGAACTTGCCCTCATCCATCAGCCGGAACGTTCGAGGCAGACGCTGGGCCAGCGCTTCGGCGGCGGCGATCATCGCTCCGGCTCGGGTATCGGTGATGTGCAAGGCAAGCGCGAACTCGCACGCCAGCTCATGCGGGTCTGATCTTCGTCTTCGCATGCCTGCCATGCAATGCAGCTGCAGGGCCTGCAAGCGGGCGATCTGGCGGTTCGCGTCCTTCACCGCTGCCATCAACTGATCTGTCTGCAGGCGATTGAAGAGGTCGAGGTTCGCGTGCATGGTGCGAAGCAGGAAGGCGAGGTCTGCGGTTTCGGTGGTCTTGTTGGCCTGATCGGCGTGGTTCGCCGGTGTAGTCGACTGGCTCATGATCGTCACGATACGCATCTATTCGGGCACAGTCAGCTAAATTGTGCGAAGGGACCCATCGTGCAATCGCTTGGCTTTTGCGTGACAACTCTGGCACGGTGAAAGTCGGGTGATCGCGCGAGCATGGCTAGAGCTGTGCAGAGGAGGTGATCAGAGATGCAGCTTGAAACCGGTGTGACTCGCGACGAAGCCCAATCTTTCGTAGAAGCGGTGCGCTGCCGTCCTCGTTGTGTCGGAGGTGAGCTGGACTAGGTTGCAGCCACGTCGCCGCGATTCGTCGATAGCCCACTCGACGAGTTGCGCGCCCAAGCCTGAGCTGCGGTGGTCGCGGTGTACGCGTACAGCTTCGATTTGTCCGCGAAAGGCCCCGCGTCGTGCGAGGCCGGGGATGATCGTGAGCTGAAGTGTGGCTATCGGTCGGTCATTTGATGTTGCGACGACCAGCAGCTGATTTGGGTCTGCAGCAATGGCTTTGAACGCTCGCAGGTAGGGCTCAAGGTCGGTTGGCGAGTCGCGGGTTGCTCCGAGTTGGTCGTCCGCAAGCATCTGGACGATGGCTTCGACGTCCTCGGAGCGAGCTCGTCTCACAGTGATAGGAGGCACGGAGGATCAGTATTCCACTGGGCGGGTGATGGACGGCTGTCCGCTACGTGGTCTTGTAGCGGCGAATGCCATCGACGTCTTTGGCTGCGAGCTTGTTCTGCGAGACCAGGAGATCCAGGTGCGCGCCAGTCTCGAGGACGGCGAGCATTTGATTGAAGGCGTCCATTTCGGACAGTTTGCGGCCACGGCGGGTCCAGCCGAGGCGGTTGGCAGCTTCAAAAGCGGTCGTGGCCCCGGCTTCGATTTGAGCGGCCATCGTTTCGAGGCGTTGCCGGTGATGTTCGAGAAGCTCGTCGATCCGGGCATGCACGCTGTCGGTGACTGGCCCATGAGCCGGCAGCATGCGCCGGTCCGGCATGCCGCGAACCAAGCGGAGGGAGTCGAGATAGTCGTTCAGCGGCAACTCGGCCGGAACCGGCTGGAATCCGATCGACGGAGTGATGTGCGGGAGCACGTGGTCGCCGGTGAACAAGAGATTGGCCGCGCCGTCTACGAAAACCACATGCCCGTTGGTGTGTCCTGGGGTATGGACCACGTCGAATTCGCGGTCGGGCAGCACTGCGCGCCGGCCGGGCGTCAGCCATTCGTCCGGGTCTTCCCAAAGATTCGCCTCGGTGTGGCGAGGTTCCGAACCGAACAGCTTGCTGAGTGCGGTGATGACCTCTTGTCCGTCGCTGAGGCGGAGGAGGTCGAGTTGGGCTTGCATGGGGAACTGGTTCGGGTTTGCGCTCGCGTCGAGCGAAGGCTGTTCGAGCTTGCCGAGGGCGATCCGGTTGCCGAACTCGCGCCGAAGCGCGACTGCCTGCGTGTAGTGGTCACGGTGGACGTGGGTGATGAGGAACTCTCGAACATCGCCGAGTTCGGCATCGATAGCCTTGAGTGCGTCGGCCAATAACCGGCGAGATTCGGTGAGTGCCCAACCCGAGTCGACGAGTACGAGATTCGTGCCATCGGTGACGGCGTAGACGTTGACCGCCCGCAAGGCGTCGTTCGGCAGCGGCAAGGGGATCCGGTAGACGCCGGCGGCCACTTCGTAGACCCCGGGATCCGCCCAGTTCGAGTTACTGCCTTCGGGCAACGGCTCCACGGCGACCTCCGTCCAGGCGGGACCTCGGCGTCCCGGACTTTCCTTACATTGGGCCGTATTCCGGTCGCTGTCCACCTGGCGGCGCTGAGACACCGGTCACGTGGTCAGCTGGGTTGCGCGGTGAGTGCGATGTCGATGGTCAACGTTGTCGCGACGAGCATGCTGGCCAGGGGCTCCGGAACCTGCAGCGGGATCTCTACGAGACAGGCGTTGCCGCTGATCGGCGAAAGCTCGGGTGACGGGTGTCCGACGTGGGCGACTTCGGTGCCGGCCGGGTCCTCGACGGTGACCTCCCACCGTCGCCGGCCACGGGCGACGACTTTGGCGATTGCTTTGCCTTCGGCACGCAGGGTGAAACGGACGCCGTCTGCTTTGGCTGGGATGATTTCGCCGATCGGCGTCCCGTCCGCGCGGGTGACCACGAAGCGGGCCAGCGGGTCCTTCGTCGGTTTCTCGACCTTGAGGACAGTGCTCTGGTTCGCGTCGCGGACCTCGAACCTGCGACTGACGTACTGATCAGATTTCCACAGGAGCTGAATCAATTTGCGCAGGAAACTGGGGGTGGTGACAGCAACTCCGCCAATGTGGAGGCCCTGGCGGTCGAACACGCCGTACTCCTCGCCGGCGGCAGTCGGCTTTGCCTCCCGGCTGACGTAAAGGACCGGCTCCGTGAAGAGAGTCCGCTCAAAGGAGCGGCTTGACGCCCGGCGGTACGGTGCTCCGGGCATAGTTCCCCGCCGCGGCTCCCGGGCGGATGCGTCACCGGGTGTTTTGCCGGGCGGTGGCGGGGCGGGGCTGGTCATGACGATCCAGACTAACGCGGTGACCGCGAATTCGGTGCAGGCAAAGGGATATGCGGCGAATGTCCGGCTATTGCCGCGCGGTCGGGTGAAGCTTGTCCCGAGGGGCGGTGCGGACCGCGGGCGTCCGTTCCGCGACAATCCGGCCTGTGAGTGAACGACCTTGGCCCGCGGGCGCGGCGACGGGAATCGGGTCCATGCCGGGAACCGATCCCGTCGAGGCCGCTGCTGTCGTGTTCGGCGAGCTTCCCGGCTTCCCGTATGTGCCCGAGTTGCCGGCTCGCGGCGTCGGCGCCGACCTGCTCGGCCGGACCGCGGCGTTGCTCGTAGACCTCGCCGTCGAGGTCATGCCCAGCGGTTACCGCGTCGCCGGGCGGCCGGGTCACGACCATCGGCGTGGGCGTGACCTGCTCCAGTGGGACCTCGACGCCGTCCAAGCCGCCCGCGAGAACGCTGGTGCGCCATCAGTCCTCAAGACACAGATCGCCGGACCCTGGACGCTAGGCGCGGGGATCGAGCTCGCCCGCGGACATCGGGTGCTCACTGACCGCGGGGCGTTGCGGGACTTCACCTCGTCGCTGCTCGACGGGCTTTCCCAGCACGTCGCGGAGCTGACCGCGAGGACCGGCGCGCCGGTGGTCGTGCAGCTCGACGAGCCGTCGCTGCCTGCTGTTCTCGCCGGAAAACTGGCTACTCCGTCGGGATACGGCAACGTGCCCGCAGTGCCTGAACCCGAGGTTCGGGAGCTGCTGGCGACGACGATCGAAAGGATCGGAGCGATGACTGGGCAGCCGGTGGTCGTCCACTGCTGCGCTCCGCGTCCGCCGATCGCGCTCTTCCGCGCCGCGGGTGCTGGGGCTGTCGCGTTCGACGTCAGCATGCTCGCCGGGGCGACCGCCGCGCTTCTGGACGAGATCGGCGAGGCTTGGGACAGCGGTATTTCGTTCTTCCTGGGCCTCGTGCCGGCCACGGACCCGGTGACGGCTCCGGGGTTGAAGGAAGTCGCGTCGCCGGCGCTCAGGCTCGTGGACCGGCTGGGTTTCAACCGTTCGATCCTGGCTGAGCGCGCTGTTCCGACGCCTGCGTGCGGTCTGGCCGGTGCCACGAACGAGTGGATGCGCCGTGCGCTCGCTCTTAGCCGCGACCTGGGCAAAGGTTTCGTGGAGCCGCCCGAAAACTGGTGATTTCGCGGACGCGCCGCTGCCGTGACGCGTACCGTGGCTGGTGAAGAGAAACAACCGGGGGAAATTCCGAATCATGCGTTTGTTCCGTCGCCGCCGCTCGGAAGCCGACACCGAAGCCGCGCCGCCAGATCCCCGTACGCCGTGGCCTGAGCAGCAGGTGCCGTCCGACGCTGGTGCCGCGGCGGCCGCGTTCTGGGAAGGGTGGTACGACCTCCTGCCCGAGGTCAGTGCCGCACTGGGCGAGGGCGAGCCGCATCGCGTCGAGCACGATCTGTGCGTGCTGGTCGAGACGCTGCACCCTCGGCTGCACTTCTCGCTGGAGCGCGGCCGGATGGCGATCTACGCGCTGGTCGTCAGCGGGCAGGAAGACCCGGAGCTGCGTCCGTACACCGATGCGTGGAAAGCGGCCGGACCGCCCGACGACGCGATCTGGGAGTACCACGATTCGGTGCCTCCGGTCCCGGATCCGACCGAGGTGACGGTGAACCTGGGCGAGCATCGCATCTCGCTCGCTGACGTCCGGGTTGTCGCGCAGGTGGACGACGGCGTGGTTGACGTCGCAGTGCATCACCCCGCGTTCGCTGACCTGGACGAGGCTTCGCGCACCACGATGACGTTCCTGCCGCTCGACGCGACGCTGGGCGAGCGTTTGGCCGCCGAGAGGCTGCGCCGGGTCGAGACCGCCGAGGCCGCGCCGGAAGGCACGATCGATCTTCTGGAGTTCCGGGAGCTGGTCCGCGGGCTGACGGAGCAACCGGACGAAAGTGTCGGTGCCTCCGGCTAGGCTCACCACCCGTGAGCAGCACCGACCTTCCCCAAGACCAGGTGGCCGTGGAGGCCGCCCAGGACGTGACCGACGTGCCGGCCGACGTGCGCGAGCGGCACGGCGCGCTTGCCGAGGAGATCCGCGGCCATCAGTTCCGGTACTACGTGCTGGATTCGCCGATCGTCTCCGACGGCCAGTTCGACGCGCTCCTCGGCGACCTCCAGGAGATCGAGGACGAGTATCCGGCGCTGGTCACGCCTGATTCGCCGACCCAGAACGTCGGCGGCACGTTCTCCACCGAGTTCACCGCGCACGACCACCTCGAGCGCATGCTGAGCCTGGACAACGTGTTCGACACCGACGAGTTCCTCGCCTGGGTCGAGCGTGTCGAGAAGGAAATCGGGTCCACGGAATACCTGGCCGAGCTGAAGATCGACGGCCTGGCCATCAATCTGCTCTACGAAAACGGCAAGCTCACCCGGGGGCTTACCCGCGGCGACGGGCGGACGGGCGAGGACGTCACGCTCAACATCCGCACCCTCGACCAGGTACCGGACGAGCTCACCGGCACCGACGAGTTCCCCGTGCCGAAGCTCGTCGAGGTGCGCGGCGAGGTCTACTTTCGCGTCGAGGACTTCCTTGAACTCAACGCGAAAATGGTCGAGGCGGGCAAACTGCCGTACGCGAACCCGCGCAATACGGCTGCCGGGTCGCTGCGGCAGAAGGATCCGAAGATCACGAGGGAGCGCCGGCTCCGGCTGATCTGTCACGGTCTCGGCAAGCGGGACGGCTTCGAGCCGGTTACGCAGTCGCATGCCTACGACGCATTGGCGGCCTGGGGGTTGCCGGTGTCGCCGCACACGCGAGTGCTGCGGACCAGCAAGGAACTCACCGATCACATCGCCTATTGGGGTGAACATCGGCACGACGCCGAGCACGAGATCGACGGCGTGGTGATCAAGGTCGACCAGGTCGCGTTGCAGCGCCGACTTGGCACTACGTCGCGTGCGCCACGGTGGGCGATCGCTTACAAGTACCCGCCGGAAGAAGCGATCACGACGCTGCTCGACATCCAGGTCGGCGTGGGGCGTACGGGTCGGGTCACTCCGTTCGCCGTCACCGAGCCGGTCAAGGTCGCGGGCTCGACGGTCGCGCGCGCGACGCTGCACAACCAGGAAGAGGTCAAGCGCAAGGGTGTGCTGATCGGCGACCGGATCGTGATCCGCAAGGCCGGCGACGTGATTCCCGAGGTGCTCGGTCCCGTCGTCGACGCGCGGACCGGTGACGAGCGTGAATTCGTGATGCCGACCGAATGCCCGGAATGCGGCACG
The DNA here is from genome assembly GCF_042754125.1 of Amycolatopsis sp. NPDC059235. NCBI lineage: Bacteria > Bacillati > Actinomycetota > Actinomycetes > Pseudonocardiales > Pseudonocardiaceae > Amycolatopsis > Amycolatopsis sp. NPDC059235. The sequence continues at coordinate 140,264 of NZ_JBHZAG010000005.1, read as the reverse complement.
GAACTCGCCTACCAAAAGGAAGGCGACAAGGACATCCGGTGTCCGAATACCCGGTTCTGTCCCGCGCAGCTGAGGGAACGGCTGTTCCATCTCGCTGGGCGCGGTGCGTTCGACATCGAGGTGCTCGGGTACGAGGCGGCTGTCGCGTTGCTTGACGCGAGGGTGGTCGCCGACGAGGGCGACGTGTTCGACCTCAGCGAGGAATCGCTCGCCGAGGTGGAGTTGTTCCGTACCAAGGCAGGCGACCTGTCGGCGAACGCGCGGAAGCTCCTGATAAACCTCGATTCGGCAAAGGACCGTCCGCTGTGGAAGGTGATTGTCGCGCTGTCGATCCGGCATGTCGGGCCGACCGCGGCGCAGGCCCTCGCACGGGAATTCGGTTCGCTGCAACGGATTGAAGACGCAAGCGAGGAGGAACTCGCGGACGTCGACGGTGTCGGCCCGACCATCGCGCACGCGGTGCAGGAATGGTTCGAGGTCGGCTGGCACCGGGAAATCGTCGAAAAATGGCGACGGTCCGGGGTTCGGATGGAGGAGGAGCGCGACGAGTCCATCCCTCGGAATCTCGAGGGCCTGTCGATCGTGGTGACCGGTTCGCTTGACGGGTTTTCCCGTGATGAGGCGAAAGAGGTCATCATGGCGCGCGGCGGCAAGGCTGCGGGATCGGTGTCGAAGAAGACGGCGTTCGTCGTGGTGGGCGACGCGCCGGGGTCGAAGTACGAGAAGGCTGTGCAGTTGAAGGTGCCGGTGCTGGACGAGAACGGGTTCCGCGCGTTGCTGGAGCGCGGTCCGGAGGCGGCTGCGGAACTGGCGCTCGACACTGGTGCGGACGAGGAAGCTGAGGGCGGCGATGAGTGACGTGGAGATCCGCCCGGCGCGGCGCGAAGAGTTCGATGCGCTCGGCGAGGTGACCGTCGAGGCTTACCGGATCGAGGGGTTCTTCGATACAGATGCCGCGTACGAGGCGAAGCTTCGGGACGTCTCGGGGCGGGCGCAGCACGCCGAGTTGCTGGTCGCGGTCGATCCGGACGGGCAGGTCGTGGGGTCGGTCGCGATTGTCCAGCCGGGGAGCGAACTGTCCGAGATTTCCCAGCCGGGGGAGTTGGAGTTCCGCATGCTGGCGGTCTCGTCGGCGGCGCGCGGTCGAGGGGTCGGGGAGGCGCTCACCCAGGCGGTGCTGGCCCGTGGCCGAGAACTCGGGGTCGACCGGGTGGTGCTGAGCAGCCTCGACGTCATGCGGAAGGCGCACCGGCTCTACGAACGAATCGGGTTCCGGCGATTGCCGGGGCGGGACTGGCATCCGCATCCGGGGGTCAACCTGATCGCGTACGAATACGGCTTCTGAGGTCCCATTCTTGCAGGTCAGAGGCTTTTGCCGTTTTTTGGCGAAAGCGTTGGGCGGGGTTCACCGGTGGTATTCGCCGTTGAGTGGCGACGGTTTGGCGGACCTCGCCCCAGTCTCTCGCCTAGTGCTGTCGAGTGGGTGGCGCGCCTGGCTGTGAGCGTTGGTCCGGCTCGGTCGGTCTCGGCCGTCGCTGGTGGACGGCAGTGTTGCGCGTCTGATTAGCGAGCTTCAACCGGCTATGGGTTGTAACGTGTAGATGTCTGGCTTCGACTCAAGCTGTCACGCGTGAAGTACCGACTCGTATCGAGGAAGCGTGATCATGGCGAAGTTCGTTCAAGCCGCTGTTCCGGTCGTTGGCGTTGCGGCGTTTCTTGCCGTCGCGTGTAACGCAGCACCGCAACCAGGTGGCACTTCAACGACGACGGTCACGGCGGCGACCGTGACCGCGACGGCAACCGAGCCCGCGACGGCGACCGTGAGCGCGCCGTTTAGTGCCGCGCAGCCGGCGACGATCAAAGTCCCTGACGTGTCCGGCATGAATCATCAGGACGCGCAGGACGCCATGCAGGCTGCCGGGCTGTACAACTTGAGAGAGGTCGATTCGTCCGGGAAGAAGCGGATGATGATCATCGACCGGAACTGGTGCCAGACCGGGCAGGATCCCAAGCCCGGTGCTGTGGTTTCCGCTGGCACGGTCGTCACGCTCTATGCCGACAAGTGCTGATTGCCGCCGTCTGGCACGCCCGAGGACCCGTTGCTGGACAGGTTCCCCTTCTCGGGGGAGATTGTCCGCACTTGATGACAGCGGATCGCGAGTAAACCCGCATGCGATGAACTGCCTCGCGTTGCTTCCGGAGACGGCCTGAACAGGCGGGTGCCAGGGTCCGAAACGTCCGGCCAAACGCGTCCAGTTCAGCTGCCCGAACCATTTAGGACAGCCGACCCAGCGCTTGGATCAGCCGTCCAGAACCACCGCGACGATCCCGGCGAAGTGCGCCAGCCGAGCGACCTCCGCGGCACGGAAGTTAGGCCCGCCAGGCCGCGCGACGAGCATCGCCTTTCCCGGCTTGCCGAGCGGAGTAGCGGCCAGCTCGGTGCCGAGTTCCTTCCACGTCTCCGGAACCCAGGAGTCCTCGCCGTCCAGGACAGTCGCGCGCTCCAGCGGCAGCCAAGGCAAGTCCGTGAACGGGTTCTCCGGCGCCGCGCTCGACGAAGCCAGGCGTCGCGGTCCCGATTCCGCGTGCTCGACGATTACCGCCCACCCGGCCCGGATGATCTTCGGCACACCTTCGGCGAGCAAGTCCAGACCGGCTTTCGGCTGGGCGGCGATCTCCTCGACCAGCTCCAGTTCGCGATGCGTGTCGAGAATGCCCGCGTACGGCCGCACCGCGTCGACCTCGACGCCTTCCACGCTCTCGGCCGCGGTGATCAGCGCGTCCGGGAGCCGGCCCGACGGGAGTTCGACCACCAGGTCGTCGATCGCGAGCCCGCCGCCGCGTTCCACCACGTCCACGCTCAGGATGTCGGCCCCGACTGTGCCGAGCGCGGTCGCGACCGCGCCGAGCGTGCCGGGGGAGTCCGGTAGCTGGACCCGGATCAGGAACGACACCACGCGCCCCTCTCGCCTCAGGCGTCCCAGCCCTGTCGTGGGACGCGCTTGCCGGGCGCCGATTGTGACAGACCGGGTACCCGCGGGGGCCCGCTGTCCGGCAAGCGGGACGCCCTGCCCGGCGCCCGCGGCCCGATAACCCGGTCGAACCGTCCGACGCCGTCACCATAGACTTGCAGCTTCCGAGAGCACCCGCACAGCACACCCCGGGAGTCACCCGCGTGCCCAACATTTCCCGAGACGAGGTCGCACACCTCGCCAGGCTGGCCAGGCTGGCCGTGACCGACGACGAGCTGGACGTTTTCGCCGGCCAGCTCGACCAGATCCTCGACTCGGTGGCGAAGGTCAGCGAAGTCGCCGCGGAGGACGTCCCGCCGACCTCGCACGCCGTGCCGCTGACGAACGTCTTCCGCGAGGACACCGTCCGGCCCAGCCTCGAGCAGCAGGACGCGCTGGCCGCCGCGCCGGCCGCCGAGGACGGCCGGTTCCGGGTGCCGCGGATCCTGGGAGAAGAACAGTGAGCGAACTCGTCAAGCTGACCGCCGCCGAGCTGGCGGCGAAGATCCACACGCGTGAGGTGTCCGCGGTCGAGGTCGCGCAGGCGCACCTGGACCGCATCGCCGCGGTGGACGACCACGTGCACGCGTTCCTGCACGTCGACACCGAAGGCGCGCTCGGCGCGGCCAAGGCTGTCGACGAGCAGTTGGCCGCGGGGGATCAGCCGGCATCGCCGCTGGCGGGCGTCCCGCTGGCGCTGAAGGACGTGCTGACCACGAAGGGCGTGCCGACGACCTGCGGGTCCCGCACGCTCGAGGGCTGGCTGCCGCCGTACGACGCGACTGTCACGCGCAAGCTGCGCGAAGCCGGCGTCGTGATCCTCGGCAAGACGAACATGGACGAGTTCGCGATGGGCTCGTCCACGGAGAACTCGGCGTACGGTCCGACGCACAACCCGTGGGACCACGCGCGCATCCCGGGCGGTTCGGGCGGTGGCTCCTCGGCGGCGATTTCGGCGTTCGAGGCGGCTCTCGCGATCGGTACGGACACTGGCGGCTCGATCCGTCAGCCCGGCTCTGTCACGGGCACTGTGGGCGTGAAGCCGACGTACGGCGGAGTGTCGCGCTACGGGCTCGTGGCGTTCTCGTCTTCGCTCGACCAGGCTGGCCCGTGCGCGCGTACGGTGCTTGACGCCGCGCTGTTGCACGAAGCGATCGCTGGCTACGACCCGATGGACTCGACGTCCATCAACGCGCCGGTGCCGCCGGTTGTCGCTGCGGCGCGCGAAGGCGCGAAGGGCGACCTGACCGGCGTACGCGTCGGCGTCGTGAAGGAGTTCGGCGGCGACGGTTACCAGCCGGGCGTGCTGCGGTCGTTCGAGGCAGCTGTGGAGCAGCTTCGCGCTCTCGGTGCCGAAGTGGTCGAGGTGTCGTGCCCGCACTTCACGTACGCGCTGCCTGCGTACTACCTGATCGCGCCGAGCGAAGCGTCGTCGAACCTCGCGCGTTTCGACGCGATGCGGTACGGCCTGCGCGTCTCGGACGACGGCGAGCACAGTGCCGAAGAAGTCATGTCGCTGACGCGCGAAAAGGGCTTCGGCGCTGAAGTGAAGCGACGCATCATGCTCGGCACGTACGCGCTTTCGTCCGGCTACTACGACGCGTACTACGGCTCCGCGCAGAAGGTGCGCACGCTCATCACGCGCGACTTCACGCAGGCTTTCGAGAAGGTCGACGTGCTCGTGTCGCCGACAACGCCGACCACGGCGTTTAAGCTCGGCGAGCGCGTGGACGACCCGATGGCGATGTACCTCGCCGACCTGTGCACCATCCCGTCGAACCTCGCGGGCAACGCCGCCATGAGCGTCCCGAGCGGACTGTCGGACGAGGACGGGATGCCGGTCGGCCTGCAGATCATGGCCCCGGCGCTCGCCGACGACCGGCTGTACCGCGTCGGCGCCGCGTACGAGGCCGCGCGCGACGCCGCTGCCGGCGGCTCGCTCGTGCACCAGGCTCCGGAGTTGGGAGGAACGAAGTGACTGCCGTGGCCGAGTTGATGGACTACGCCGAGGTCCTCGAGCGGTTCGACCCCGTGCTCGGGCTCGAAGTCCACGTTGAGCTCAGCACGAACACCAAGATGTTCTGCGGCTGCGTCAACGAGTTCGGCGGCGAGCCGAACACCAAGACGTGTCCGACCTGCCTCGGCCTGCCCGGTTCGCTGCCCGCGGTGAACGGCAAGGCGGTCGAGGGCGCGATCCGGATCGGTCTCGCGCTCAACTGCGAGATCGCGGAGTGGTGCCGGTTCGCCCGGAAGAACTACTTCTATCCGGACATGCCGAAGAACTTCCAGACCTCGCAGTACGACGAGCCGATCGCGTTCAACGGCTACCTCGACGTGACGCTGGACGACGGCGAGGTCGTGCGCGTCGAGATCGAGCGCGCGCACATGGAGGAGGACACCGGCAAGTCGCTGCACATCGGCGGCGCTACCGGCCGGATCCACGGTGCCGAGCACTCGCTGCTCGACTACAACCGCGCTGGCGTGCCGCTGATCGAGATCGTCACCAAGCCGATCACCGGCACCGGTGAGCGGGCGCCCGAGGTGGCGCGCGCGTACGTCACCGCGCTGCGCGACCTGCTGCGGGCGCTCGACGTGTCCGACGTCCGCATGGACCAGGGCTCGCTGCGCTGCGACGCGAACGTGTCGCTGATGGCCAAGGACGCCACGGAGTTCGGCACGCGCACGGAGACGAAGAACGTCAACTCGCTGCGCAGCGTCGAGCGCGCGGTGCGGTACGAGATGACGCGCCAGGCGGCGATTCTCGCCGAGGGCGGGTCGATCCGGCAGGAGACGCGGCACTTCCAGGAGGCCGACGGCACCACGTCGTCCGGGCGCGCCAAGGAAACCGCGGAGGACTACCGATACTTCCCGGAGCCCGACCTCGTGCCGATCGCGCCGTCGCGCGAATGGGTCGAGGAACTGCGCGCGACGCTGCCGGAGATGCCGTGGGAGCGACGCAAGCGGATCCAGGACGAGTGGAAGCTCTCCGACGAAGCGCTGCGCGACCTGCTGAATGTCGGTGCCGTAGACCTCGTCGCGGCGACGGTCGAGGCCGGTGCGAAGCCGGACGAGGCGCGCGGCTGGTGGGTCAACACGCTGGCGCAGGAAGCGAACACGCGTGAACTCGAACTGACCGAACTGGCGATCACGCCGGCACAGGTCGCCGAGGTGATCGGGCTAGTGTCCTCCGGTGAGCTGACAAACAAGCTCGCCAAGGAGGTCGTGCAGGGCGTTCTCGCGGGCGAGGGTTCGCCGCGCGAGGTCGTCGAGAAGCGCGGTCTGAAGGTCGTCTCCGACGATTCGGCGCTGCTCACCGCTGTCGACGAAGCGTTGGCCGCGCAGCCGGACATCGCCGACAAGATCCGCGGCGGCAAGGTCGCCGCGGCAGGGGCGATCGTCGGCGCGGTCATGAAGGCGACCAAGGGCCAGGCCGACGCCAAGCGCGTGCGCGAGCTGATCATCGAGCGCGTCGGTTCCTGAGTGGGTTTCTCGCTCCGACGCGTCACCTGGCGCGAGTGGCTCGGCCTGGCGGCCGGGCTGCTCGCGGTCGGGTCGACGCCGCTGCCCTGGACTGTGCTGTCGGCCGATACCGCGACGTCGGATGTCCGCGACGCGTTCGGGACGTTGCCGCACAGCGACGTCGTGCGCACGGCGTGGCATTCAGATCTCTTCTCGTGGGGTCCGCCGCTGCTGCTTGCCGTGGTCGGGCTTGCGGTGGTGTTGTTCGGGCAGGTCAGCAAGGCGCGCGTGAGCGGGTTGCCGCAGCTGTGGCTGGTCGGCGGACTGGCGACGGTTTTGCTGATGGTGATCGGCTGGACGACGCTGGACTGGGTGTTCGACACCGATCAGCGTGCGTTCCTGGACGCTGCCGGGGTGTCGATCTCTGGCGGGATCGGGCGGTATCTGGGGATGGTTTTCGCGGTCGGGTCGGTTGTGGTCGCGATCGTGGACATCCGGGCGGCTCGGGCGGAGAGCCGGGCTTCGCGTCGTCGCCGCTGAACGGCGACACGGTGGTGCCTGGCTTAGGGAGCTTCTCGCCGATTCGCCGCTAGATGGCGACGGAGCATGGCTCCTGGTTGACGTGGGCTTTGGCGGATTCGCCGTTGTGTGGCGACGGGTGCTCCGGGTCGTGAGGCAGCGTTTCGCCGATTCGCCGTTAAGGGGCGACGAGACACTCTCGGCTGAGTCGGCGCTTCTGGCGGGGTTGCCTTCGGACAGCCGTTAGGTGCGCTCGGCTGCCCAGGCGGTTGAGGGATTCGCCGTTGAGTGGCGACGGGGTGCTCTTGGTTGAGAGGCAGTTCTTCGCGGACTTCCTTCCGACTGGTTGGGCGCTCGGAGTGCGCTGCCGTTGCTACCGCGTTTTGCCGTTGGGCGGGGAAGCGGGCAGCGAGGTGCTCGGAGGGTGCCGCCGTCGCTGCGGGTTTCGCCATTGGTTGGAGAAAGGGACAGCGGCGGATCTCGCGAGGCGGCCGTTGGATGGCGACGACGATGGATCGATGCCGACGTTGGTGGTGATGTCGGGGCGACGTCGATCTGGGCCGGTGCCGTCAGCGTCGATGGCAGGCCGGTGATCGTCGTCGTTAAGTGGCGACTCCGGCCAGAACCGATTACTGGGAGCGCCCGGCAGGGCAGACGGGAGGCTTGCGTCAGGCCGAACGCCGCTGGCCGGGGCGACCGGATCGACTGTCGCCACTAAACGGCTAACCGCAGGTCAACCGGCCGACCAGCCCCGGAAAGCGCTCAACCAGTCGCGCCCGGAGTCAGTCCTTGCCCGGACCGCCGCCCGTGTCGCTCACCACGATCAGGACCACGCGGTCATCGCTGGAGACCGGCTTTCCGCCGTCCTTGTTGACGGTCCCGGCGACGGCCAGCTGGGGGTTGATCATGCTCATGGAGGAGAGCCGGCCGTACGTCGTGGCGGCCTTGCTTTTTCCGTCGAGGGTGACCGTCGGCTTGCCGGTGACCGCTCCGTCCTTGTTGACCGGCACGTTCTGCATGCCGGTGGACGAAGCGATGCCGAGGATGCCGTTCGCGTCGACGAAATCGACACAGCCGCCGAGGGAGGGCTTGTCCTGCCAAGTCCACACGGGCGTGCTGAGCGGCTGTCCGGACTGGAGCCGGTACACGGCGTCCGGACCGCTGGCCGGGTGGTCGGTGACCCAGGTGCGCTTCCCGTCGGACGAACGGCAGATGCCGCCGGGGGAGTGCAGGCCCGAGGCGTAGACGGCGGACCCGGACGTCGGATTTCCGGTCGCCGGTTTTCCGGACACGTCGATGCGCAGCACCTTGCCCGCCAGGGAATTCGGGTCCGCGGCTGCGGCAGGATTGCCCGCGTCGCCCGTCGCGACCAGCAGCGCGCCGCTTCCGTCGCTGGCCAGCGCGCCGCGGTTGCCGGTCGATCCCTTCGGGATTCCGGTCAGCACCGGCTTCGGGGCCTGGCCCTTGGCGAAGCGCACGACTCGGTTGTCCGACGCCGTGGTCACGTACGCGAAAACCAGCTGGTCCTCGACGTAGCTGGGCGACAGCGCCAGGCTGGTGAGCCCGCCGTCGCCGTCGGCTTGGACGTCCAGTTGCGCGAACGACGTCGCGTCGTGTCCGGAGCTGGCCAGCATGACCCGGCCGGTTTTCCGTTCGCCGGCGAGAGCGGCGGGCGCGGATCCCTCGCCGGGGAGTCCCGCGACGGCGGCGACTGTGTCCAGGCAAGTGGCGATGACCGCCTTGTCGAAGTCCTTGCAGCCCTGCGGAGGCGGAACCGGCGAGGGCGGCGCTTGCGCGGGCCCGGTGCGCGGACCGTTGCCGGAGCCGTCGCCGTGCTCCTGGACCTGCGGCGGAGATTCCGGGCTCGGCACCGGCGCGGGGGTGAATGTCTGGCCGGCGGCGGTGTCGTCGAACCGGGCGCAGCCGGAGAGCACGAGGCCGCCGCAGGCGAGGAGGGCCAGCGGCGCCGACCACCGGTACCGGGTACGCATGATGCCCCAGCCTAGGTGGCGCGGCGTGAGCCACTGGTAAGTGGCTACCGTGGTGATCATGACAGTCACCGTGCTGATCCCGGACGACGAGGGCGTCGCCGTGCTGTCCGAAATCCCCCTTGTTAACGCGGTGCGCTACGAATGGGGCCGCCCGCTGCCGCCGGAGGCCGCGAAAGCTGAGGTGCTCATCCCGGCCATGGACTCGGCGGGCGACGACATCTGGAGAGATCTGCCGAACCTCAAGCTGGTTCAGCTGCTGACTGCGGGAGCGGAAGACTGGGTCGGCCGCGTCCCGGATGGCGTCCTGTTGTCCACCTGCCGCGGTGCGCACGGCGGGAGCATGGCGGAGTGGGTGGTCGGCGTGCTGCTGTCGATGTACCGGAATCTGGACGTTTACGCGGCGGCGCAGCGAGCCAGGCGTTGGGAGCAGTTGCCGTCGGACACCCTGCAGGGCCAGCGTGTGTTGATCGTCGGGGCTGGGGACGTCGGGCGGCAGTTGCGGCGGCGGTTGGAGCCGTTCGACGTGCGCTGCACGATGGTCGGAATGTCGGCGCGCGAAGGCGTGCATGGTGTCGACGAGTTGCCGGAACTGCTGCCGTACCACGATGTGGTGGTCATGATGGTGCCGCTTACTTCGCGGACACGGGGCATGGTCGACGCCGACTTCCTCGCGGCGATGCGTGATGACGCGGTGCTGATCAATGCTGCTCAGGGGCCTGTTGTGGTCACTGACGCGCTTGCTGCGGAACTCGCCGCGGGAAGGCTTCGCGCCGCGCTCGATGTGACTGATCCGGAGCCGTTGCCATCGGACCATCCGCTGTGGACAGCACCCGGTTTCGTGCTGACGCCGCACGTGGCGGGCGCGGTGCGGGGCGTCCGGCGGCGCGCTTATTTGGTGGCCGCGGCGGAAATCGCCCGGTACGCTGGCGGCGAGCTACCTGGCAATCTCGTGCGCGGCGAATACTGATCATTTCCCGGATGTCGGCCCGGCACTCAGGGTGAACCCTGAAAGAGCCCCTGACCTCGGCGTGCTCGCTCGCGGGTCACGGCTGAATCCCCTAATCTTCGCCGCGTGACCACTCAAGGGGACGACTACCAGACCAGCGTGCTGTCCGGTGTCGAGGACTCTGCCGGCAACGACTACGACGAACCGCGGCAGGGCGGTCTCGGCTTCGGCCTGCTCGTCTTGCGCCTGGGGCTCGGCGTGATCATGGGTGCGCACGGCCTACAGCATTTGTTCGGCGCTTTCGGCGGACCGGGCGTTGGCGGGTTCGCGCACGTGCTCGAGATGTTCGGGTACCACAAACAGACGACGCTGCTGTCCTGGATCACCGGCATCACCGAGGTCGCGGGCAGTGCGCTGCTGATCGTCGGCCTGTTCACGCCGCTCGCCGCGGCAGGGCTGCTGGGCGTGGCCGCGAACATCGTCTACGCGAAGTTCCACGGCGGCTTCTTCGAGGGCAACGGTCAGGGCTGGGAGTACGAGCTGCTGCTGGGTCTCTGTGCGCTGACGCTGATCTTCACCGGCGCGGGGACCATCTCGCTGGAGCGGAACACGCCGTGGCGGAAGCGGCCGTTGCCTCTGGGGCTTATTTCGCTGTTGTTGGCAGCGGCTGCGTCTGTGGTGGTCATCGTTTTGACTCGCTGACAGGTGCGGGGGCAGCGTTACTTACGCGCCCGGTGCCGAGGTTGCTGACTGGCCGGACGTACGTCGCTGACACGTCGGCGACGTCCGGAGGCAGCGCCAGAGTCGGTGGGTCGTTTCGCCGCTTGACGGGCCGTGGGTGTGTTGCCGTTTAGTGGCGAATGCCTGGTCAGGGGCAGAATTCAGACGGTGGCAGGTTGTTCGTCGCCGACAGGATTGGCTCGTGAGCGGCGAAGGCGTTGGCGGCTGGAGGCTAAGCCGCGGCCACTGCAGTCTGGGGTGAACAGATCCAGCGGTGTGCTGGTGAGGGTTCGGCGGAGCTTGATGGCAGCGGGCTCGATAGCAGTGGGCTCGGGTGGCGCGGGAACCGTGCGTGCGGGCGGGGCCGGCTCGACAGGCGGCTCTTGCACGCGGAGCGTGCGGAGGGCTCGTCGCTGGTGGAAAGGTTCTCCAGATAGGGCGGTGGCCTTGCCTCGGGGCGCACGTGAGACGGCGGTCGGAGCCTCGGGCCTCGGGTCCGGGCACAGCCAGGGACCGTTAGCCGTTTAGTGGCGAATCGCGTTGACCAGGGTTCCAACAGCAGCGGACCCGAGATTTCATGGGTTGAAGCCGTCTAGCCGAGACGAGGGAAGGGGCCCGCGCACCACGCGCGAGCCCCTTCCCTCGAAAGCAAACCGGAACAGCAGGATCAGCGGTTCGGGTCCCGGACCGCGCCGGTGTCGGCCGACGTGGCCATCCGGGCGTAGGCCCGCAGTGCCGCGGTGATCGGGCGCTGCCGGTCCTTCGGCTGCCACGGATTTTCCGAAGCGTCCATCTTCGCCCGTCGTTCGGCCAGGACCTCGGGTTCGACCAGCAGCTCAAGCCGGCGCTCGTGGACGTCCAGGACGATCTGGTCGCCGTTCTCCACCAGGCCGATCAGTCCGCCCGCGGCGGCTTCCGGGGAGATGTGGCCGACCGAGATGCCCGAGGAGCCGCCGGAGAACCGGCCGTCGGTGATCAGGGCGCATTTCTTGCCGAGGCCGGAGCCCTTGAGGAACGCCGTCGGGTGCAGCATTTCCTGCATGCCGGGACCGCCTGCCGGGCCCTCGTAGCGGATGACCAGCACCTCGCCCGGCTGGATCTCCTTCTTGAGGATCGCCGAGACGGCCTCCTCCTGGCTTTCCAACACCCGCGCCGGGCCCTGGAAGTGCCACAGGTCCTCGTCGATTCCCGCGGACTTGATCACGGCGCCGTTCTCGGCCAGGTTGCCGCGCAGGATCGCGAGGCCGCCGTCCTTCGTGTAGGCGTGTTCGACGTCGCGGATGCAGCCGCCCGCAGCGTCGGTGTCCAGGGACGACCAGCGGTTTTCCGTCGAGAACGCCTTCGTGGTCCGGACCCCGCCCGGCGCGGCGTGGAACAGCTCCACCGCCCTCTCCGACGGAGACTCGGCGCGCACGTCCCACTCGTTCAGCCACGTGGCGATGTCCGGCGCGTGGACCGCGTGCACATCGGTGTTCAGCAGCCCGCCGCGGTACAGCTCGCCCAGGATGGCGGGGATTCCGCCGGCCCGGTGGACGTCTTCCATGTGGTAATCGGAGTTCGGCGCGACCTTCGACAGGCACGGCACCCGCCGCCCGATGGCGTCGATGTCGCTGATCGTGAAGTCGACCTCGCCCTCCTGCGCGGCGGCGAGGATGTGCAGCACGGTGTTCGTCGACCCGCCCATGGCCATGTCGAGCGCCATCGCGTTCTCGAACGCCTCCTTCGTGGCGATCGAACGCGGCAACGCCGACTCGTCGTCATCGCCGTACCAGCGCTTGCACAGCTCAACCACCGTGCGTCCGGCGTTGGAGAACAGGTCTCGCCGGGCGGCGTGCGTCGCGAGCGTGGAACCGTTGCCCGGCAACGACAAACCCAGCGCTTCGGTGAGGCAGTTCATCGAGTTCGCGGTGAACATGCCGGAGCACGAACCGCAGGTCGGGCAGGCGGAGCGTTCGACTTCGGACAGTCCGGCCTCGTCGATCGCCGAGTTCGCCGACGCCGCGATGGTGGTGATCAGGTCGGTCGGAGCGTGCGCGACGCCTTCGACGACCACCGCCTTGCCTGCCTCCATCGGACCGCCGGAGACGAACACGGTCGGGATGTTGAGCCGCATCGCGGCGTTGAGCATGCCCGGCGTGATCTTGTCACAGTTGGAGATGCACACCAGCGCGTCGGCCTGGTGCGCGTTGACCATGTACTCCACCGAGTCGGCGATGATCTCGCGCGAGGGCAGCGAGTAGAGCATGCCCGAGTGGCCCATCGCGATGCCGTCGTCGACCGCGATCGTGTGGAACTCGCGCGCGATGCCGCCGGCTTCGGCGACCGCCTCGGCGACGATCTCGCCGAGGTCCTTGAGGTGCACGTGGCCGGGCACGAACTGGGTGTAGGAGTTGGCGATCGCGACGATCGGCTTGCCGAAATCGCTGTCGGTCATTCCGGTCGCACGCCACAGCGAGCGTGCGCCCGCCGCGTTGCGACCGTGGGTGGTGGTCCGGGAACGGAGGTGCGGCACGGCATTCTCCCAGGTCAGAAGGCTGAGCCAGGCGGAGGGGAACTACGGCTCCGCAAACTGGTCCTACCAATTCTACTCGGCTGGTTTGCCGTTGCCTCCGCCGGTCCGTTCCGCGTCGGCGGCGGGCTCCGGTTCGACGGGCTCCGGAGCGGCTTCCGGAGCGGCTTCCGGAACAGGTTCCGGAACAGATTCGGAAGCGGGCTCCGGGGCGGGTTCGGGAGAGGCCTCCGACGACGTCTCAGCGGCCGGTTTCCGCCCGGTGAGCTCCTCGTCGCTCAGCACGCCCGACGGGTCCTTGATCTTGCCCTCGCTGACCAGTGCCAGTACCGGAAGATGCCGCGTCCGCACCGTGGGAAGGCCGACCTGGGTGTCGTCGCCGAGAACCGCGCGCACGCGGGCCTTGTTCGTGATCGCCAGGCCCTTCAGCGACGACCACGGCAGGTCGCGCTGTCCGAAAACCGTCCGGATCTGCAGGCCTTCGCGCGTCGCGACGGTGCGCGTGCGCGCGACGAACACGAGCAGCGCGAGCGGGAAGACATACAGCCACTGGAATCCGCCGATCTCGCCCAGTGCGATGGGTGTCACACAGACGGTCAGCAGACCGATCGCGAGATACGCCGTGGTCGGGATCCGGAACACGGCCTTCCGGCCCTCGTCCGCACGCTGGTCCTGCTGTTTCTTGGCCACGCAGGAATGGTGCACCGGTGCCGGGAGTGACCTGCGTCCGGGTCGTGCGGGAGCAGTACTGGCCGTCCACGATGCGGAATCGCCGTCCCGCAGAGTTGACACTCGCCCGGGCGCGCGACTAACGTCGGGGCCGTGATTACGCAGACCGGTCTCGTACTTCCTCAGCGCGCCGACGCTTAGGAAGAGTCCTCTGCGTCGACGCGCGACCCTCGTGCGACCTTACGGTCGGCGGGGGTTTTTTGTTGCGTGAAACCGGTTCCCCGACCGGAAGTACGGCCCAGACAACCCGAACGAGTGACACCGAGAACCCACGAGGCAGAACCGATGACCAGTGCCACGTCGCGCAGCGACGCGAAGCCCGGGCCGACCGCGCCCGGTGTCCCAGGAGCACGTCCGAAGCCCGCCCCGCCGGCGGGTACGCCGGTGCGCGTCACCGGCGCGCAGTCGCTCGTCCGCTCTCTCGAGGCGGTCGGCGCGGAGGTCGTGTTCGGCATTCCGGGTGGCACCATCCTTCCCGCCTACGACCCGTTGCTCGACTCGACGAAGGTCCGGCACGTTCTCGTCCGCCACGAACAGGGCGCCGGGCACGCCGCCACCGGCTACGCGCAGGCGACCGGCAAGGTCGGCGTGTGCATGGCGACCTCGGGTCCCGGCGCCACGAACCTCGTCACCCCGCTGGCCGACGCCAACATGGACTCTGTTCCGGTCGTCGCCATCACCGGGCAGCAGTCGCGCGGCCTGATCGGCACCGACGCGTTCCAGGAAGCCGACATCTGCGGCATCACCATGCCGATCACCAAGCACAACTTCCTCGTCACCGACCCGGCGGAGATCCCGCGGGCGATCGCCGAGGCGTTCCACCTGGCCGCGACCGGACGACCCGGCCCGGTGCTGGTGGACATCCCCAAGGACGTGCTGCAGGAGATGACCTCGTTCTCCTGGCCGCCCGAACTGCGTCTGCCCGGCTACCGCCCGACGCTGCGGCCGCACGGCAAGCAGGTCCGCGAAGCCGCGAAGCTGATCGCGCAGGCGCAGCGGCCGGTGCTGTACGTCGGCGGCGGCGTGATCAAGGCCGAGGCATCCGAGCAGCTGCTCGAGCTGGCCGAGCTGACCGGCATTCCGGTCGCGACCACGCTGATGGCGCGCGGCGCGTTCCCCGACTCGCACCGTCAGCACGTCGGCATGCCCGGCATGCACGGGTCGGTCGCCGCGGTCGCTTCGATGCAGCGCGCCGATCTGCTGGTCGCGCTCGGCGCCCGGTTCGACGACCGGGTCACCGGGCAGCTGTCGTCGTTCGCGCCGGACGCGAAGATCGTCCACGCGGACATCGACCCGGCTGAGATCTCCAAGAACCGCAAGGCGGATGTGCCGATCGTCGGCGACTGCAAGGAGATCATCGGCGAGCTGATCGACGCGGTGAAGACCGAGTTCGAGCGTGACCGTCCCGACCTGAGCGACTGGTGGACCCAGGTCGACTCGTGGCGCGACGACTACCCGTCGGGCTACGAATGGCCCGACGACGGTTCGCTGTCGCCGCAGTACGTCATCGAGCGGATCGGCGAGCTGGTCGGCCCGGACGCGGTGTACGCCGCGGGCGTCGGGCAGCACCAGATGTGGGCCGCGCAGTTCGTGAAGTACGAGAAGCCGCGTACCTGGATCAACTCCGGCGGCCTCGGCACCATGGGCTTCGCCGTCCCGGCCGCGATGGGCGCGCAGTTCGGCCTGCCGGACACGCAGGTGTGGGCGATCGACGGCGACGGCTGCTTCCAGATGACCAATCAGGAGCTCGCCACGTGCGCCATCGAGGGCGCGCCGATCAAGGTCGCTGTGATCAACAACGGCAACCTGGGCATGGTCCGCCAGTGGCAGAACCTGTTCTACTCCGAGCGGTACTCCAACACCGACCTCGGCACGCACAAGCACCGCATCCCGGATTTCACGCTGCTGGCCGAGGCGCTCGGCTGCGCGGGCCTGCGCTGCGAGGCCAAGGAGGACGTCGACGCGACGATCCGGCGCGCGATGGAGATCAACGACCGCCCCGTCGTGATCGATTTCGTCGTGGGGAAGGATGCCCAGGTGTGGCCGATGGTCGCCGCGGGCACCGGGAACGACGAGATCATGGCCGTGCGCGGCATCCGGCCGCTGTTCGACGACGACGAGGTTTCGCAGGAAGCCGCCGAGGCCGCTGAGGCCGCTGCCGCGGAGGGAGAGCAAGCATGACTGTCCACACGCTGAGCGTGCTGGTCGAGAACAAGCCCGGTGTGCTCGCCCGGGTCTCCGGACTGTTCTCCCGCCGCGGCTTCAACATCGAGTCCCTTGCTGTCGGGCCCACGGAGAACCCCGAGGTGTCCCGGATGACGATCGTGGTCGCCGTTGAGGAGCTACCGCTCGAACAGGTGACCAAACAGCTCAACAAGCTGGTGAATGTGATCAAGATCGTCGAGCTGGAAGCAGGCAGCGCGGTGCAGCGCGAACTGCTCCTCGTCAAGGTCAGGGCCGACGCCACCGTGCGCAGCCAGGTCCTCGAGACCGTCCAGCTCTTCCGCGCCAAGGTGGTGGACGTCTCGCCGGAGGCGCTCACCGTCGAGGCGACCGGGACGTCGGACAAGATCGGCGCGCTGCTGCGGATGCTGGAGCCGTACGGCATCCGCGAACTCGTCCAGTCCGGCATGGTCGCGGTGGGCCGCGGGGCCCGCTCGATCACCGCCGCTTCTCCCCGCTGAACCAAAGATTTCGTGCAAGTACGGAAGGAAGTAGTACCCCCCATGGCAGTGGAAATCTTCTACGACGACGACGCCGACCTGTCGATCATCCAGGGTCGCAAGGTCGCCGTGATCGGCTACGGCAGCCAGGGCCACGCGCACTCGCTCAGCCTGCGCGACTCGGGCGTCGACGTCCGCATCGGCCTGCAGGAGGGGTCCAAGTCCCGGGCGAAGGCCGAGGAGCAGGGCCTGCGCGTGCTGTCGGTCGCCGAGGCGGCCGCCGAGGCCGACGTGATCATGATCCTCGCGCCGGACACGAAGCAGCGCTTCATCTACGACGAGCACATCGCGCCGAACCTCAAGGACGGCGACGCGCTCTTCTTCGGCCACGGCTTCAACATCCGGTACGACCTGATCAAGCCGCCGGGAGGCGTCGACGTCGCGATGGTCGCCCCGAAGGGCCCTGGTCACCTGGTCCGCCGCCAGTTCGTGGACGGCAAGGGCGTGCCCTGCCTGATCGCGGTCGAGCAGGACGCTTCGGGCAACGCCCAGGCGCTCGCGCTGTCCTACGCCGCGGCGATCGGCGGCGCGCGGGCCGGCGTCATCAAGACGACCTTCACCGAGGAGACCGAGACCGACCTCTTCGGCGAGCAGGCCGTGCTGTGCGGCGGCGCGTCCGCGCTGGTGCAGACCGGTTTCGAGGTGCTCACCGAGGCCGGCTACGCCCCGGAGATCGCCTACTTCGAGGTGCTGCACGAGCTGAAGCTGATCGTCGACCTCATGTACGAGGGCGGCATCGCGCGCCAGCGCTACTCCATCTCCGACACCGCCGAGTACGGCGACCTCACCCGCGGCCCGCGTGTCATCTCGCCGGCCGTCAAGGAGGAGATGAAGAAGATCCTGGGCGAGATCCAGGACGGCACCTTCGCCCGCGAGTGGGTCGCCGAGGACGAGGCCGGCCGGCCGAACTTCACGAAGCTCGAGGAGCAGGGCAACCAGCACCCGATCGAGACGACCGGCAAGAAGCTGCGCGACCTGATGTCGTGGGTGGACCGGCCGATCACCGAGACCGCCTGACCCGGTATCTCAGGAGGAGGCCCCGTCGTCCGTTCGCCGGACGGCGGGGCCTCTTTTTCGTTCCGAGGCGGTGCCGCCGAACGGCGGATACGCTGTGCCGATGAGCCGCCCGACCGACGACAAGGCGCACATCAGGCACGAACTCGACCTGACCGGCGCGACCTGGATCCGCGCCGAACCGGCGGGCGTGACCCTGGAGCATTGCGCGGAGTACGCGTTCGTCCCGCATTCGGACGGGGTGACCTACGTGGCCATCCGGCAGCCGACGGATCCGGACGGGGCGGTGCTGGTGTTCACGCCTTCGGAATGGGACGCGTTCACGCGCGGGGTTCGGGACGGCGAGTTCGAGTTGCCGGGGGAGTCGTAGGTCTTCGCTTTTGCTGGGGCTTTCTGACTGGCGTATCGGCCTGATTTGCTGGTGGACGGCTGTTGCCGTTTAGTGGCGAATCCGAGGTCCGCGGTGTGATTGCCCAGGTCAGAGGCTTGGTTTGAACGCATCTTCGCGGGCGAGCGTGGACGGGTCCGGCCGGCCAGGATCAGACGGCTCCGAGCGTCGCGATGAGTTCGATGACCTGGTAGGCCGTGGGGAAATCCGGTGCCTGGTAGCGCAGGGTGCAGCCGTCGGCGAGTTCCATTCCCGGCACCAGCAGCGCGTGTTCGGTCATGCGAGGCCGATGTACCTGGACTTCCAGCTGGACCAGACCGTCAAAGCGCAGCGGCCGGACGTCCTCGCGACCGGCCAGCGCCTCGGGCACGGCGTGCTCGATACGGTCGCAGGCCTCGTCGGGATGCAGCATCGCCGCCGAGAGAGCACCCAGCGCGCGTTTGACCACTACTGAGCGGATGCCCGGCGCTACCTCGGCCGCCTCGGTCGCGACGGTGTCATCGCCGCTTACCAGCACGGGCGGTGCGCCGTAGTGCGCCGCGAGCGCGGTGTTCAAGCCGAGTTCGCCCAAGGAGCGGCCGTTGCAGCGCACGTCCGCGACGGTCCCGCCGGAGATGGTGTGCGCCATGACCGAACGGGGCGTGCCGGCTTTGCCGTGATAGCCGATGAACAGCACAGCGTCCGTCTCTTCGGCCAATCCCGCCATCATCCCGCCGGGCTTGGGCGTGCCGCGGAGCAACTCGACACGTCGGTCCAGCAGTTCGGGCAGGAGGTTCCGGAAGCTCGCGTGCGCCTCGGTGACCTGTACCTGTGCGGCGGCGTCGAAGGCGTAGATCCCTCGGACTGCGGCGTTGGCCTCCGCGGTGAGCAGCTTGCGGTTGCGCTCGTACTCGCTGTGCCCGGGAATGACCTCTTCGCCGTGGACCACCCCGGCGATTCCCTCCATGTCGACCGAGACGAGCACCCGCATCTCCATCACACCTTCCTCGGTGCCACCCGGCCAGAGATGCCACCTTATCGAGCGATTGGAGTGATCAGTTTGTCTCGCCGGGGTGGGTTCTCGCGCCCGTGAATCCGGGGTTGACCAGGGATTAGCCGATTCGCGGCGAATCTGCCTCTGCCGGTCCAGAGCGTGTCCCGGCGGATTCGCCACCAGGAGGCAACGCGGCCGCTGCCGGTCTGTCCGGGCAGACCAGGCTGGCCGGGCTGGCTGTCAGGACGGCAGGAAGATCGCCGCTGCCGCGTCCGCGAGTGCTTCAGGACTCGGCGAATCCGACTCGGTTTGAGCCAGGTGCTGTAGCCCGAGAATGGCCGCATAAGCGACTCGCGCCCGGTTCGCCGCTTGGTCCGGCGGGAGGCCAAGCTCGCGGTAAGTGCTGGTCAGAAAGTTGAGCCGAGCTTGGTTGACGCGGCTGACCGCTTCCTTGACCCGAGGGTCGTTGCGGTCGCCGAGCAGGCTCAGGTGCACCGACGGCGCTAGCGGTTGGACGGAGCGCACGACGGCAGTGAGCAGTTCGCGCAGCCGTTGCCCCGGATCGGCGATCGCGGCGTATTCGGCGAGTCCCGCTTCGCCGTGGTTTCGCCACCAATCGGCGAGAGCCGCGGTGATGAGCTCATCCCGGTTGCGGAAGTGCGCGTAAAAGCTGCCCTTGGTCACGCCGAGCGTCCGCGCGAGCGGCTCGACTCCGACCGCGGCCAGCCCGCCGTCCGCGATCGCCTTCAGCGCGGCCCGCGTCCAGTCCTGGGCGGACAGCCGGGGCGAGTCGTTCACCATGCGCGGAGGATACGCCACCGTATTGACGGCTCGCGCTGCGCTGGATACGGTGGAGTATCAATACGCACCCGTATCCATACGCTGCCGTACTGAGGGGCGATCGAAATGGCACACCCGAAGGTTCGCCGAGTAGTCACCGGACACGACTCCGACGGCAAGTCCCGCGTGGTCGCCGACGGTTCCGTCGAACCGATCACTTCCGATCTGATGCCCGGCTGCGCGGTCTACCGGCTATGGGGCCGGGACGAACGGCCGGTGTTTCCGGACGACGGCTCGCCGCTTCGCGCCGAGGCGTACTACCCGCCGCGAGACGGTTCGCGGTTCATGATCAACACCATCGCGCCCGGCGAGCTGACACCGTCGCCGGATGCCGACCTGACTGCCGCCTGGGAAAAGCTGGAGTCCCAAGCACCGGGCGCAGCCGCCGCGATGGAACCCGAGGCGCCGGGCATGCACACCACCGACAGCCTCGATTACGTCCTGATCGTCTCGGGCGAGGTCACGGTGGAACTGGACGACGGAGACCAGACGGTTTTGCGGGCAGGCGATGTCCTCGTTCAGAACGGCACGCGGCACGCCTGGCGAAACCACGGTGCCGAACCGTGCACGATCGTCGGCGTCGCTGTCGGCGCGGATCGGGCTGAGACCGGGTTTCGCCGCTGAGCGGCGACGGCCCACTTCGCCGATCTTTTGCCCGCCGGGTTTGACATTGACATCGTGACAAGGTCTTCACTGGTCGACGGAGGTGATCCCGATGAACTCGACACAGATGAATTCCCAGCTCACGCGGCTGATCGAGGCGTTGGGCGCCGGGGACTCGTCGACGCGGCTGCAAGTTGCGCTGAAGATCGGAACGCACCCGGACGGCCCTGGTCTCGTCGAGGCGCTCGTCGCACGGTGCTCGATCGAGCCGGACTTTTTCGTGCGCGACATGCTCACCTGGGCGTTGACCCGGTTCCCGGCGGAGGACACGGTGCCGCGGCTTCTCGACGAACTGCGGTCCCCGGTCGCGCAGGCCCGGAGCCAGTCGCTGCACACGTTGTCCAAGATCGGCGACCGGAACGTGTGGCCAGCGATCACCCGATCGTTGCTGCGCGACGCCGACGACGAGGTCGCGAGAAGCGCCTGGCGGGCGGCTGTCGTCCTCGTGCCCGACGAGGACAAGGCCGGACTGGCCGCGGAACTGACGACACAACTCGGCCGCGGCGACCGGACACTGCAGCTCAGCCTCAGCCGGGCGCTGGTCGCGCTCGGCACCGTGATCGAGCCGGCATTGGAGGCCGCGTTGAAGAGCACCGACCAGGCCGTTCGGGCACACGCCGTCGCCACTGAGCGGCTGCTTCGTGACCCGGACACCGGTTTCGACCAGGCCGTGGACGAGGCGAAACGGATCGTCGCGCTCGGTCCGGAGCGGGCTCGGGAAACCGCGTGCTGATCGGCGAGGTCGCCCGCCGCTCGGGGGTGAGTACCCGGATGCTCCGGCACTACGACGCCCTCGGGCTGGTGCGGCCGACCGGCCGCACCGTGGGCGGCTATCGCGAATACTCCGCGGACGACATTCGCCGGATCTTCCACGTGGAGAGCCTCCGGTCGCTCGGGATGTCGCTGCGGCAGATCGGCCGGGCGCTGGAGGATCCCGCATTCGTGCCGGCGGAGCTGGTCGGCGACCTGATCCGGCGGACCGAAGACCGGCTCAAGCGGGAGCAGGAACTGCTCGACCGGCTCCGTGCGGTCGATGCCTCGGCACCCTCCGGGTGGGAGGGTGCCTTGCGCATCGTCGAGCTGCTGCGCGGGCTCAATTCACCTGGTGCCGCTCGCCGGCAGCAGACCGTTTTGGCTCCCGCCGACGACGTGCCGGTCCCCGCCGAGGTTCTGGCCAGAGCAGTTCTCGCCGAATCCGATCCGAACGTCGCCGGTGCCTTGCGATGGGCTCTTGCTCGGACCGGTGGCGACATAGTGGCGAATGTGGCGTCCGGTCTTCGCTCGGAGAACGCCGAGATCCGCCGGCGCGCGATCCTGGCGCTCATCGAGTTGCCCGGCGACGAGGCGACTGCGGTGTTGATGGACGCGCTCGCTGGCTCGGATGCTGTGGTCCGTCGGCATGCGGCGCTCGCTTTGGGAGCGCGTGGTGCCGAGGAGGCTGTGCCGACGCTTGTCGAAATGGTCGTTGAGGGGCGAAACGACGTCGAGGCGGCTGAGGTTCTGGGCGCGCTGGCGGATGGGGGTGTGGATGGCATTGTCGGCGCGTTGGCCGATGCGGCAGCGAAGCATCCTGCGGATTCCGCGGTGCGGATCCGGTTGACGCAGGCGCTTGCGGAGATGCCGGGGACTCTTGCGCTGGGGGCGTTGCGGTTGTTGGCGGGGGATGGGGATCCGGCGGTGGCGTTGGTGGCTTCGGCGCTTGTGAAGGTTGTTGAGGAGCGAGGTGGCGCTGGTGAGGCCTTCGGAAGCACCTAGGCCTTTGCTCGCGCTTGGCTTGCGGAGTTTCGGGCGTCGGTGCTGTTCAGAGGCATTTGCCGTTTAATGGCGAAAGCTGTTGCCGGGCGCGTTGTCGTTCAGCGGCGACTGGGCGTGGCCGGGTTGGGCGGTGGCTTGCGGGATGAATTGCCGTTGGTTGGCGAAAGCCGCCGGGATGGGTTGCCGCCAGGCAACGGGGGCGGGGATTCGCCGTCTAGCGGCGAGAGTTGTGGGGACGCGGCTGAGTAGCGAGAGCTGCGATGGCGGGCGTTGCCGCTTCGCGGCGAGGGTTGGGCTGAGTTCTTCCTGCGCCTTAGCCGGGAGCCGGTGATGGATGATGCCGCTGAATGGCGACGGTGGTTTCCGCGGTCGGTTGGCAATTGCCCTGCGATGTGAAGCCGAGCGGCGGTTAAAAGGTGAGGCTGTGTTGAACCACCGCTGTGCGATTGCGGTGTCCCGGCGCTGGTGAGGATGTTGCCGTTCAGCGGCGACTGGGGTGCTGGAGTGGCCAGGGCGTCTGGCATTGGCCGAGGCGTTGCCGTTGAACGGCGACACCGTGGAGGAGTTGCCGCTATCCGGCGACGCGGGCGATCAGTTCCGGTAGACGGCCGGTTGCTGCGGCCAGGGCGAGGTGGTCGCCGTAGTCGCGGGATTCGACGATCTGGCCGTCGCGGACGCGCATGGCGAAGATGTTGTTCACCTCGAACGCCGCCCTGGCGCTGGTTTCGCCTACGTAGGTCGACTCGCCGATGATGACTTCTGGGTCGGTGCTCAGGTGGAGTACCAAGTCAGTCACTTCGATGTGAAGGGCTAGCGCGGCGCCGGCGGCGAAGTGGGCGCGCAGGTCGTCTCGGGTGCGGAGGGTGGGCGCGCCTGGCAGGAACGGGTGTCGGATATCGGTTTTTGCCGCATAGAGGTCGGGGAGTTCGGACCAGCGTCCGTCGGCGACTCCGAAGACGACTCGTTGGAATACGCCTTCGCGGCTGTCCGGGGAGAAAAGTTCAGCCGGGCGCGGTGCGAGGGGGCGAGGTTCGTAAGCGGGCGCTTGGGCATACGCCTCGGCCAGGCCGGTGGTCGCGTTTTGGATGGCGGCCAGGCGTAGGTAGTCGTGATAGTCGCGGGTGTGGGTGAGGAGTCCGTCGCGGGCGCGGAGGACTTGGATGTTGGCCGTTTCGGTCGTCTGGCCGGTTTTCCTCGACTCTGCGGTGTACTGGTATTCGGCGACGATGACCTCGGGGTCGGCGGTCTCGTGGATGGTCACGTCGTGGCGTTTCAGACGGAGGGTTTGGCCAAGGCCGCTGACGAAACGGTCGTGTAGGGCGGCGCGGCCTTCCAGCCGACCGGGCCTGGGTACCGCGGTGGGGTGTTCTACGAGGGTGTCTTCGGCGTAGAGCTGGGCGAGGTCGGCGAAGCGGCCGTCGGTGATTCCGGTGGAGAGCTCGTCGAACAGGTCGCGTGGGGTGCGCATGAGGGCCTCCGCGGGGCGTTGAGTTAACCGGAGCCTGCAGTCCGTTACGATACGGACTGCAGACTCCGGTTGTCCAGCGCGGCGGAGTCGCCGATTAGTGGCGACGGAGGCGGTGCAGCAGTTCTTGGGCGGCGGGGCTGTCGCAGGCTTCCGCCCAGCCTTCGGGGGTGCTGTCCCAGAGGGCGTCGCGGGCGGTGAGGTCGGCGCCGGCGTTCGCGAGGATTTCGATGACATCCAGTCGGTTGCTCTGGGCGGCCAGGTGCAGTGCCGTGACGCCGACGCCGTGGCGTGGGCCGCCGAAGGTGGCGACGTGGTTGACGTTCGCGCCGAGCGACAGCAGGGTCTCAGTTGCCGCTGAGTGGCCACATGCCGCTGCCCACGTGAGGGCGGTGCCGCGGTAGACGTCGGCGTCCAGGTTCGCGCCGCGTGAGGTCAGGGTGCGTAGTGCGGCTACTTGGTTGCTGCGGGCGGCCCAGGACAGCGACTCATCGAGGATTTCTGTCGGGTCGTTTGTTGGCTGCCAGAAGGGAAAACCGCTGTGTGGGCGGTAGAACTCACGGTGCGCGCCGGCGGCTGGGGAAAGAGTCCCCTGTGGACTGACGAGTTCATCCAGCAGTGCGTCGTCGCCGAGACCGGCTGCGACGCGAAGGTTGTGAGGGGACCGTTCGTGCGTTGCCAGTTTTTCGGCAACAGCGCGATTTCCCCAAAATAGGGCCACAATGAGCGGGGTTCCGCCGTCGCCGCGGCCTGAAACGGCCAAGGGTGCGCCAGCGTTGATCAAGAGGTCGGCGATCAGTGGTAAATTGCTGTAGGCGGCTTGGTGGAGGGCAGTCCATCCATGTGCGTTGGCTCGCGCGGGGTCGGCGCCGTGAGCGAGAAGGATGCGGACGAGGCGTTCGTCGTGGGTCGCGGACGCCATGCCGAGGAGATCGTTTCCGTTGGTGCCTCGGGCGTGAGCCAGGTGCGGTGCTTCGGCGAGCAGCGTTGACAAGCCGTCCAGGTCTCGGGCTTCTACCAGTTGATAGGCCCGGGCGAACGGTTCGCCGTTTTTCGGCAAATCCTCGACATGGGCCTTTAACGCCCGCCAGGTTGGGAAGCCGTGCTCCTGGGCGATGACGGTGAGTGCGCCGGTGCGGGTCAGCGGTTGGTCGTGGCGGTCGAAGGCGGCGCGGGCGGCTGGGGTGCCGTCTTCGGCTGAGGCGAGGAGGCCGAGGGCGCGGCCTCGGTAGTACTCGACGTCCTGGTGGTACGCGTGCTGGATGTCCGGGCCGTGCTCGGCGATTCGGCGGACGTACGCCTGAAGCTGCGGCCAACTGGGGAATCCGTAGCGGCGAGCGAGCCGGAACTGCGCTTCCGACAGTGCGACCGAGTCGGCGCGGGCGAGTTCCTTTGCCTGTTTGCGGAGTTGGCCGAGGTCAGGGTTGGCGGGCAAGGCCGTCATCAGGGAGTCCTTCCTTCCCTTGCGCGCCCCGTGGTCCGCCGGCACCGGGCAGGGAAGTAAGGAAAGCTCGGCAACTCGTAGTACGGGGGTGGGCTCGGCCCTTTCCGCGGACAGGACGCGGCCCCTGCCGCGCGAGAACCACTGTAACTCAAAAGGGTCAATGTCCGCCGGTGATGACGCTGACCGCGATGCCGAGTGTGGCCGTGTTGTACATGAACGACAGCACGCTGTGCGCGAGCACCAGAGAACGGATCGACGTCGTCCGCGTTTCGACGTCCGAAACCGCGAAGCTCGTTCCGATGGTGAACGCGAAGTAGGTGAAATCGGCGAGTGTGGGGCGTTCGGTTTCGGGGAAGCGGAAGTGCTGCGTCGGGAGGCTGTCGTAGTAGGTCTGTGCGTAGCGTTCCGCGTAGCCGAAGTGCAGAATCGCCCAGGCCAGCAAGACCGCCGGGACGCCGACGATTTTCGCGTCGGTCGGGTCGATGCCGGTCGTTTCCGGCAGCACGATCGACAGTCCGCCGGTGACTCCGACGAGGCTGGTCAACAGAGTGAACAGCAATCCGAGCCGCCGGCCGAGCACGCCTTTCAGCCATCGGGCGTCGGTGTGGTCGATTTTCCGGCTACGGGACACTCGCGCGATGCGGATGCCGAGGTAGATCAGCGCGAGCAAATCCCAGGAGAGAAGGGGGAGGACGTTGTCGTCCTTGACGAGGGTGACGATCCCCAGTGCCAGCAGGACGAGTTCGACCATCCGGGACGCGGCGAGGGCGAGTTTCGTGAACACCGGCGGCTCCCGGGGCGAACGCGGGCGAGGCGTCTGGCGAAGATAACAGCGGGGTTGTGGCCGCTGGGCGGCGAAACGGTGCTCGCGAGGTCGCCTGTTCAGGGGAAGTTCCGTGTTCGCGGGGGATGTCTCCGGTAAAGATGGCGGGGATAGCTCCGGTAAAGGCGGAGATGTCGGTACGGCGGAGGTGGGCGGTTTCGCCGCTCAGTGGCGAATCGGTGGTGAACTGGGTTTTTCCGCGGTTGGCGGTCCGGCGTCGGCAACGGCGGGGCGGTCCGTTGCCGAATTTTGGCGAGACGCCGGCGGGCAGGCCGGGGTCGGGGTGGGGCTTTCGGGAAAACCTCTCGAAAGCCCCACCGGGAATCAGGGCACCAGCGACGCGAGGCGACGCCAGCCGTCGAGCGGAATCTCCGGTCCGGCACCGAGGACCTGGACGCAGACGTGGTCCGCGCCGGCGTCGAGGTGCGCGCGGATTCGATCGGCGACGTCCTGCGCGCCGCGGTGGGCCACGATCGCGTCGACGAGGCGGTCGCTGCCGCCGTCGGCCAGGTCTTCCTCGGGGTAGCCGAGGCGGCGCAGATTCGCTCGTTGGTGTGGGGCCAGCCGCACGTAGGTCGCGACGTGTTCGCGGGCGATTCGCCGTGCCCGCACGGGATCCGGGTCGAGGACGACGGCTTGTTCGGCGGCTAGGTAGGCGTCGGGTCCCATCGTCTCCCGGGCGGACGCTGTGTGCTCCGGAGGGATGAAATACGTGTGGGCGCCGTCGGCCTGGGTGGCCGCTAGTTTCAGCATTTTCGGTCCGAGGGCGGCCAGCAGCCGACGCGGCCGAGTATTAGAGGCGCCATCGGCGGGGAAGTCCAGGTCTGCCGCGTCCATGGCGTCGAGGTAGTCCTGCATCGCACTGCCTCCGCCGCCAGGCCGATGTCCGCCGAGCCCGAGCGTGAACCGACCCGGATACGCCTCGGCCAACGTGCGTCCAGCAGCTTCTGCGGCCGCTGCCGATCGTTCGGAGAAGCGCGCGATTCCGGTTGCCACAGGCAACGTTGTCGTCGCCTCGAGCAGCAACGCCGCCTGGGTGAACGCCTCCCGGCCGCGGTACTCGCCGAACCACAGCGCGGCGAAACCCAGCGACTCGATCTCACCTGCAGCTGCGCGTACTTCGCCGATTTCCTTGCCGTCAAAGGTGAACGTCCAGATCCCTACGGTCATCGCGTCCGGCCTTCCACGCTGGTGGTCGGCTTTGCGAATACATCCACAACAGACTCCAAGAAGTTCCTGGCCGCGCAAGCGCGGCGTCGATCCCGGCGCAGCCGGCTGGTCGTCCACTGAGGACGCACCACACAACCAGAGGCTGCCTCCGGTTACTATACGGAGGAACCCTCCGATTTGTCACGGGATAAGCTCGGGCCCGAGATGACCGACGCCAAGCCGATGCGCGCGGACGCCCGCCGCAACTACGAACGCCTGCTGACCGAAGCGAGGCGCGCCTTCGCCGAACGCGGCGTCGACGCCTCGCTGGAGGACGTCGCCCGCAGCGCCGGCGTCGGGATCGGCACCCTCTACCGCCACTTCCCGACCAGGGAAGACCTGGTCGAGACGCTGCTGCGGGAGCGGTTCGACACTCAAGCGGAAAAAGCGCGCGAACTGCTCCTCGCCGAAGATCCGCTCAAAGCTCTGTACGCGTGGCTCGTCGGCTTCGGCGAAACCTCCGCCGTTTACCGTGGGCTTACCGAAATGCTGGCCGACGCCTTCGACGATCCCGAGTCGCGGCTGCACGCCTCCTGCGCCGCGATGCGCGACGCGGCGTCCCAACTAGTGGACAGGGCGCAGGCGGCCGGCGTTTTCCGCAATGACGTGACCGTCCAAGAGCTGCTTTTGCTGCTGCACGGCGCTTCCTGGGCCGGATCCCACCTGCCGGGCGAAGGCGGTACAGAGCGCCTGATGGCGCTTGTCTTCACCGGATTACAAACAAGTGAACAGCGGGGGCAGCGGGCTGTCAGCGCACCGCGTTAAACTCCCGCGAGTCCGGGCACAACGACGTGCGCCGCGAGAGAGCGTCCTCGATTTCGTGACCAGATAGTGGGAGCCGCATCGTGACCAAGCCCAGCAAACCCGTAGTCCTCATCGCGGAGAAGCTCGCGCCCTCCGTGCTGAGTGTGTTCGGTGAAGAGGTAGAGGTCCGGCACGTGGACGGCACCGACCGTCCCGCTCTGCTCGAGGCGGTGAAGAGCGCCGACGCGCTCTTGGTCCGATCCGCCACCAAGGTCGACGCCGAGGTGCTCGGGGCGACCACTCAGCTGAAGGTCGTCGCCCGCGCGGGCGTCGGCCTGGACAACGTCGAGGTCCCGGCGGCCACCGAGCGCGGCGTGCTCGTGGTGAACGCGCCGACGTCGAACATCGTCTCCGCCGCCGAGCACGCGGTCGCGCTGCTGCTCGCGGTCGCCCGCCGCGTTCCCGCCGCCGACCAGAGCCTGCGCGGCGGCGAGTGGAAGCGCAGCTCGTTCTCCGGCGTCGAGATCAACGGCAAGACGGTCGGCGTCGTCGGGCTCGGCAAGATCGGCCAGCTGTTCGCCCAGCGCCTCGCCGCGTTCGGGGCCAAGCTCATCGCGTACGACCCCTACGTGTCGGCCGCGCGCGCCGCGCAGCTGGGCATCGAGCTGGTCACCCTCGACGAGCTGCTGGAGCGCGCCGACGCGATCTCCATCCACCTGCCGAAGACGCCGGAGACCAAGGGCCTCATCGACGCCGAGGCGCTCAAGAAGACCAAGCCCGGCGTGATCATCGTCAACGCCGCCCGCGGCGGTCTCATCGTCGAGGAGGCGCTGGCCGATTCGGTGCGCAGCGGCCACGTCGGCGGCGCGGGCATCGACGTGTTCGTCACCGAGCCGACCACCGAGAGCCCGCTGTTCAACCTGCCGAACGTCGTCGTCACGCCGCACCTCGGCGCGTCCACCGCCGAGGCGCAGGACCGCGCGGGCACGGACGTGGCGCGTTCGGTGCTGCTGGCGCTGCGCGGCGACTTCGTGCCGGACGCGGTCAACGTGTCCGGCGGCGGCGCGGTCGGCGAGCACGTGCGGCCGTACCTGTCGCTCACCCAGAAGCTCGGCCAGGTGCTGACCGCGCTGAACCCGAAGGCCCCGACCTCGCTGACCGTCGAGGTCAAGGGCGAGATCTCCAGCGAGGACACCGCGGTGCTGAAGCTGGCGGCGCTGCGCGGGCTGTTCGCGGGCGTGGTCGAGGACCAGGTCACCTTCGTGAACGCGCCGCGGCTGGCCGAGGAGCTCGGCGTGCAGGCGGAGCTGGTTTCCGAGTCGGAGAGCCCGAAGTTCCGCAGCCTGGTCACCCTTCGCGCGGTGCACGGCGACGGCGCGACGCTCACCGTGTCCGGTTCGGTCACCGGCAAGGACGAGGTCGAGAAGATCGTCGAGGTCAAGGGCCGTCACTTCGACCTCCGCGCCGAGGGCGACGTCCTGGTCATCGAGTACCCGGACCGTCCCGGCGTCATGGGCCGCGTCGGCACGCTGCTCGGCGAGGCGGGCATCAACATCGAGGCCGCGCAGATCAGCCAGAGCACCGACGGTTCGGACTCGATCATGCTGCTGCGCGTCGACCGGCACGTGGACGCCAACGTGCTCGAGCCGATCGGTGCCACCGTCGGCGCGCACACCATCCGCGCCGTCGACTTCAGCTAGTCCCGATTCCGCGCAACGGCCCCTTTCCCGGACTCCGGGAGAGGGGCCGTTCCGTATGTTCGGCCGGACCGGCAACATTCGGGTAACGGAGCTTTTTCCGCACGAAAGTAGGGGTTTCGGACAGCTAGGTTCTTGCCGCGAGGCTGAACCACGCGCCGTGAGAGCACGGTGCGGCGCCGGTGCTCACCGTCGGGGGTGCGAATGGGGAGCGCGGGCAGGTTCGTGATCCGGGCCTCGAGAAGGGGTTACTCACATGAGCAGAACCCGGTTGCCCGGGTGGGCTGCCCGCTCGGTGGTCGTGGGTTCCGCGGTGGTGCTGGCGGCGGCCGTCGCCATTCCCGCCGCGTCCGCGCAGAGCGCGCCGCTGGCCGAGCCGGTCGCTCCGGCGAAGGTCGACGCGAGCAAGGTCCAGGGCAAGCTTTCGCCCCGGCTGAGCGCGGCGCAGGGGCAGATCACCGCGTTTGTCGAGCTGGCCAAGAAACCCGCGGTGGACGCGTTCAAGGAGGAGCAGGGCAAGGGCAAGGAGAAGGCCAAGCAGGCGGCGAAGGCGGCTAAGGCCGACGTCGCCGCGGCAGTCAGCTCCGTCGTGGGACAGTTGCGGGCCGCGGACGCGGGCACGAAGCTGGTCACGCAGACGGCCAACGCGGTGCCTGGCGCGGTCGTCACCGCTGACGCGGCCAAGATCCGCGAGCTCGCGGAACGGCCGGACGTCGTCTCGGTGCGCACGGTCGTGCCGAAGAACCGGGCCAACGCCAGCGCCGAACAGCTCACCAACACGCTTGCCAGCTGGCAGAAAACCGGCAAGTTCGGCGACAACATCCGCGTCGGCGTGATCGACGACGGCATCGACTACACCCACGCCGACTTCGGCGGCCCCGGCACGCCCGAGGCGTACAAGGCGGTCGACCGGGCGAAGCCGTCGCCGTTGTTCCCGAGCGCCAAGGTGGTCGGCGGCACCGACCTCGTCGGCGACGACTACGACTCGGCGGGCAAGACCGGATCGCCGACGCCGAAACCGGACCCCAACCCGATCGCGTGCGGCGAGCACGGCACGCACGTCGCGGGCACGATCGGCGGCTTCGGCGTGAACGCCGACGGCAGCACGTTCACCGGCGACTACAAGAAGCTGAACAAGAAGACGCTCGACGCCATGCGGATCGGGCCGGGCACCGCGCCGAAGGCGTTGCTGTACGCGATCAAGGTGTTCGGCTGCAAGGGTTCCACGAACGTCACGTCGCAGGCGCTGGACTGGGCGCTCGACCCGGACGGCGACGGCGACTTCACCGACCACCTCGACGTCGTGAACCTGTCGCTGGGCAGCGATTTCGGCGCGCCGGACGACCCGGACTCGCTGTTCGTGCGCAAGCTCGCGCAGAACAACGTGCTGCCGGTGATCTCGGCGGGCAACGGCGGCGACATCAACGACATCGCCGGTTCGCCGGGCAACACGCCGGAAGCGCTCACCGTGGCCAGCAGCCGCGACGCGGGCGAACTGCGGGACGCGATCGAGGTCAAGACGCCGACCGCCGGACAGCAGCCGGGCCAGTACAGCCAGGAATACACCGGCTACGACACGCTCGACCTCACCGCGCCGGTGGTGCCGATTTCGGCGGGCAACAACGCCGGTTGCGCCGCCTATTCGGCTGAGGACAAGGCAAAGGTCGCGGGCAAGATCGCCTGGCTGGAGTGGGACGACAACGACGCGACGCGTCCGTGCGGTTCCGCGGCGCGGGCCAACAACGCGCAGGCCGCGGGTGCCAAGGGCGTGCTGCTTTCGTCCACTGTGGAGCATTTCGGCGCGGGTATCGCGGGCAACGCGGCGGTTCCGATGTTCCAGCTCACCGGCAAGGCCACCCAGGCCGCGCGGGCGGGCTTGACCGCGGGCACGCTCACCGTTCGGCTCTACGGCGCCGGGCGGACGACGCTGCAGACCTACGACCAGTCCATCGTGGACACTCCCAGCTCGTTCACCTCGCGCGGCGGACGCGGTCCGTCGGTGAAGCCGGACCTCGCCGCGCCTGGCGACACGATCACGTCGGCGTTCCGCGGCAGCGGCAACGAGCGTCTGGTCATCTCGGGCACGTCGATGGCCGCGCCGCACACGTCGGGCATCACGGCGCTGGTCCGCCAGGCGCATCCGGACTGGAGTGTCGAAGAGGTCAAGGCCGACGTCGTGGGCACCGCGGTGCACGACATCACCGACGGAGCCGGCCACACGTACGGCCCGCAGCGCGTCGGCGCCGGCCGGATCGACGCGAAAGCCGCGCTGGACAACCAGGTTCTCGCGTACGTGCAGGACGACCCGGGCGCGGTCAGCGTCACGTTCGGCACGGTCGAGGCGGCTGGCCCGGTCACCTTGAGCAAGACGATCAAGGTGGTCAACAAGGGCGTCAAGGCGGCTGAGTATTCGGTGGGCTACGAGGCGGTCAACAACCTGCCCGGTGTCGAGTACACAGTGGACAAGAGCTCGGTGAAGCTGAACCCACGCGGCGTCGCGACGGTGAAGGTGACGCTGAAGATCACCGACCCGAAGGCGCTGCGCAAGGTTCTCGACCCGACCATGGCGGCTTCGCAGGCCGGGCTCGCCCGGCAGTTCGTGGCCGACGCTTCGGGCCGGGTCGCGTTCACCCCGAAGAACGGCGCGACCGTTCCGCTGCGGGTGGCCGTGTACTCGTCGCCGAAGCCGGTTTCGGCGATCACCACCCCGGGCGGCGTCCGCTTCGGCGCGAACGCTGACCAGGCGGTGCTGAACCTCGCGGGCAAGGGCATCGACCAGGGCAGCGGTTCCCAGCGGTACCGCTCGCTGATCAGCGTGCTCGAACTGCAGGCCGAATCGCCGCAGCTGCCGGAATGCGACTCGCACGTCACGTCCGACTGCACCCTCAACCGCACCGCGAAGGGCGGCGACCTGCGCTACATCGGCGCGGCGTCGACGGCCCCGCTCGCCAAGGCGCAGGGGGAGCCGCAGAACGCGACGCTGGCGTTCGGGATCACGACCTGGAGCGATTTCGCGAACCTCGGCAGCAACACGGTGCCGTTCGTGGACATCGACACCAACGGCGACGGCAAGCCGGACTTCGAAACCTTCGTGACGAAGGCGACGGGGTCGGACGTGCTGCTCGTCAACACGGTGTCGCTGACCAAGCCGGGCAACCCGTCGGTGGACCTGCAGGCGATCAACGGGCAGCTCGGCGACGTCGACACCAACGTGTTCGACTCGAACGTGATGGTGCTGCCGGTCCGCATCGCCGCGCTCGGCATCGACCCGAACGAGGCGTCACACAGGATCAGCTACACGGTCGGCACCGCCGGGTACTACGTCGCGCCGGGTACCTCGAACGGGTTGATCGACCAGGTCAGCACTCCGCTGTCGTTCGACGCGCTCGCGCCGGCGTACTCGGTCCAGGGCGGCGGCGACGCGGCGCTGGGCTATGTCGCCAAACCGGGCACGGCTCTGGTGGTCAACCGCAACAAGGACTCCGTCGCCGGGGACAAGGCGAAGGGCCTGCTGGCGATCGAGCACCACAACGAGACCGGGCAGCGCGCCTCGGTCGTGCGGATCGAATCGGAGCTGCCTCGCGGCTGACCTGGTTCACCCTTTGAGGGGAACTTGAGGTGAGGCGCGGAAGCGGCCGCATCGCGGGACGCGGGGGCTTGCCAAGGCTGTCCGGCCTGGGCAAGCCCCCGTTTCCGTTCGCCCGAACGGGTGTCTCACCCTGTGGGAGGATGCGGCATAAGGGTGGTGCGGCTACGGCACCTTGTCTACGGCCGGTAACCTTCCGCTGCTGGCGTTTTTGTGCGAATGGGCCATCGGTGCGCCCGGTGGCCTGGGCTACGGAGGTGTGTGGATGCGGCTCGCGGTGATCCCAGGGGACGGGATCGGGCCCGAGGTGGTCTCCGAGGCGCTCAAGGTGCTCGGTGAGGTAGCACCGGCGGCGGAGATCACGAACTACGACCTCGGCGCCTCGCGGTGGCACGCCACCGGGGAGCTGCTCCCGGAGTCGGTGCTGGGCGAACTGCGCCAGCACGACGCGATCCTGCTCGGCGCGGTCGGCGACCCGACAGTGCCCAGCGGAATCCTCGAGCGCGGCCTGCTGCTGCGGCTGCGGTTCGAACTCGACCACCACGTGAACCTGCGCCCGGCGCGGCTGTACCCCGGGGTGCGCGGCCCGCTGGCCGACGCCGGGGACGTCGACATGGTCGTGGTGCGCGAAGGCACCGAAGGCCCGTACGCGGGCAACGGCGGTCTGCTGCGCAAGGACACCGAGCACGAGATCGCCACCGAGGTCAGCGTCAACACGGCCTTCGGCGTGCGGCGCGTGGTCGCGGACGCGTTCAACCGCGCCGAAGAGCGTCCGCGCAAGCACCTCACGCTCGTCCACAAGACCAACGTGCTGGAGCACGCCGGTTCGTTGTGGTCGCGGATCGTCGAAGAGGTTTCGCTCGAGCACCCGGACGTCACCGTCGCGTACTCGCACGTGGACGCCGCCACGATCCACCTGGTCACCGACCCGTCGCGGTTCGACGTGATGGTCACCGACAACCTCTTCGGCGACATCATCACCGACCTCGCGGCCGCGGTGACCGGCGGCATCGGCCTCGCGGCCAGCGGGAACCTCGACATCACACGCCGGAACCCGAGCATGTTCGAGCCGGTGCACGGCAGCGCGCCGGACATCGCCGGCCAGGGTCTCGCCGACCCGACCGCCGCGGTGCTGTCGGTGTCGCTCCTACTGGACCACCTTGGCCAGAAGGAAGCGGCTCGGCGCATCGAGGCTTCGGTGGCCTTCGATCTCGCCACGCGCGACCAGTCGTCGCCCGGCGCGACCCAGGCGATCGGCGACCGCCTCGCGGCGCTGGTCTCGTCGAACGCCCGTCAGGCCGGCTAGACCCCGTCCTGAGTTTTTCGGACCCCCGCCGCGGAAGCCGGTCGAAATCCGGCGCTGACCCGCAACGGTAGGCCTTCGGCTCCTGTTTTTCAGGAGCCGAAGGCGAGCCCGATACCGGCGGAGGTTCCTCGAACCTCGTCCCCTCCCGTCGTGGTCTGCGGGAGACGACACTCCCGCCGCCGGCGGCTGCCGTCTTTTGCGGGCCCAATGTCTCGATTGGGTCGTCGCCGGTGGTGTCTTCTTCTTCGCCTTCGCCTGATGAACGTTCAGCTGGTCCTGGTCCTGTGCTTGGTGGGGCTGGGGATTCGCCAGTTTGTGGCGACGGTGGTTCTGGTGGGGTTTCGCCGCCTGCCGCCGGTGGGGATTCTTCAGCGGTTTTCGAGGGTGGCCCTCTTTCGCCGTTGAGCGGCGAGGGTGTTTCGGTTCCGTCTGGCGATGGTCCGCCGACGGATGCTTCCAATGGTTCAGGCTCTTCTCCCGGTGGTGGGGAGGACGCTTTCGGCCGTTCGCCATCTCGCGGCGACGGCGTTCCGGATGTTTTGCCGCTGAACGGCGACGGTGCGTCGGCTCGTTCGAGTTCGCGTGACGGCGATGCCGCGGATCATTCGCTGTCTAGCGGTGATAGCTGGTCGGCCAGGTCCGGTTCGCGGGCTGGTAGCGCGTCGAGTGTTTCGCCGCCTCGTGGCGACGGTGCGTCGGATGATTCGAGTTCAAGCGGTGGCGGCACGGATGGTTCTCCGTCTGGCGGCGACGGTGCCTTGGACGGTTCAGGTCCGCGCGGTGACGGTGCCGCAGACGTTTCGCCGCTGAACGGCGAAAGTGGTTCAAGCGTTTCGCCATCCAGCGGCAATGGCGGTGCGTCCGACCTAAGCCGAGCTGACGGCGCGGCGGCAGGGGAGGATTCGCCATTTCGCGGCAACGCGGCGCACCGCAGCGGCGAAGTGCCGATCGACCAGCCGCGGGTCGACGATTCGGTCGGGTCTGGGCCGACGGGTTCCGGCGCTCGCGTCATCTCGCCGCTGAACGACCAAGCCGCGCGTGAAAGTACCGTTTCGCCGCGGGTCGGCAAATCCAGCAGTCAGCGGGTCGCGTCGCCATTGAGTGGCGAATCCCAGGTCGGGGCAGTTGCCCTTCAACGGCGACGGCCGTTGACGCCGGTGCTTCTCGGGCTCGGCGTGGTGTTGCTCGGGTCGATTGTCATCGCTGTCGGGATCGGGACGGTGACGGTGCCGGTCACGCATACGTGGGCCTTTCTCCGCGCGGGGTTGTTCGGCGGGACGATCAGTCCGGACGAGGTCGGGCAGTACCGGATCATCTGGGATCTTCGGCTTCCTCGCGTTCTGCTCGCGGTGGTCGTCGGCGCTGGGTTGTCGACGGTCGGCGTCGCGATTCAAGCCATGGTGCGCAACGCGCTCGCCGAGCCGTATGTGCTGGGGATTTCCTCTGGTGCCTCCGTCGGGGCGACAGCGGTGACGTTGTTCGGAGTTTTCGCGTCACTCGGGATCTATGCGTTGTCGGTCGGGGCGTTCGTGGCAGCGCTCGCCGCGACTTTGATCGTCTATCTCGTCGCCCGTACGCGGCAAGGGCTCACCCCGCTGCGTCTGGTGCTCACCGGAACGACGTTGTCCTACGGGTTTTTCGCGATCACCACGGTGATCGTCTTCCAAGCGCCGAACGGAGAGGCGGCGCGGTCGGCGCTGTTCTGGCTTCTCGGCAGTCTCGCCGGCGCGAACTGGGGCACCTTGCCGATCGCCGCGATCGTGGTGGTCGGCGGGGTTTTGTTGCTGCTGGCGCTGGCCGGTCGGCTCAACGCACTCGCGATGGGCGACGAAGCGGCGACGACGCTCGGCGTCGACGTCGGGAAGCTGCGGATCCTCCTGTTCATCGTTTGCGCTGCCATGACTGGGGTTTTGGTCGCGGTGAGCGGAGCGATCGGATTTGTCGGCCTGATCCTTCCGCACCTGGTGCGGCTGGTCGTCGGCGCTGATCATCGTCGGGTCCTCGCGGTCGCGCCGCTCGCCGGTGCGGTTTTCCTGGTGTGGGTGGACGTCGCGGCGCGGGTGCTCGCCGCACCCGAGGAGTTGCCGATCGGGGTGCTTACCGCGGCGGTCGGGGTACCGGCATTCCTGCTCTTGATGCGCCGTCGCGCATACGTGTTCGGAGGCGCGTGAATGGACCTCTCGCTCAATGGCGTCAGCGTGACCGCGGCTGGTCGCAAGCTGGTCGACGACGTGACCCTCGAAGCTCGGCAAGGCCACTTCGTCGGACTGCTCGGTCCGAACGGCAGCGGAAAGTCGACGACTCTGCGGGCCGTCTGCCAAGTGCTCAAGCCGTCCGCCGGAGCGGTCCTTGTCGACGGCCAGCCGGTGGACGGCATGGCACCCCGAAAGCGCGCACGCGCGATCG
This sequence comes from Amycolatopsis sp. NPDC059235, assembly GCF_042754125.1. NCBI lineage: Bacteria > Bacillati > Actinomycetota > Actinomycetes > Pseudonocardiales > Pseudonocardiaceae > Amycolatopsis > Amycolatopsis sp. NPDC059235. The sequence continues at coordinate 103,344 of NZ_JBHZAG010000005.1, read as the reverse complement.
CCGCGGTCGCGCAGGAATCGCACGCGGAGTTCGACTTCACCGTCGCCGAAGTGGTGGCGATGGGGCGCATGCCGCATCACGGCCTGCTCGACCGCATGAGCGCGGCCGACCATCAGCTGTGCGCCGCCGCGCTGGATCAGGTCGGCTTGGCGGACCTGGCCGACCGCGGCGTGCTCACCTTGTCCGGCGGCGAACGGCAACGCGTGCTGATCGCGCGCGCCCTCGCACAGCAGCCACGGCTCCTGGTGCTCGACGAGCCGACCAACCATCTCGACATCCGGCACCAGCTCGAGGTCCTGGCACTCGCTCGTGCCAGCGGGCCGACCGTGCTGGCCGCGCTCCACGACTTGAACCTGGCCGCAGCTATGTGCGACGTGGTGCACGTGCTGAACCACGGCCGCCTCGTCGCGAGCGGAACCCCGGCCGAGGTGCTCACGCCTGCTTTGCTCGCCGACGTGTTCGGGGTGCGCGGCCATGTGGTGCCACATCCCGCTACGGGGCGTCCGCAGTTGTTGTTCGACCGGCTCGAGTCCCAGGAGGACAGTCATGCGTAGGACAGTCGCGGTGATCGTGACGGTCGCCCTCGTCGCCACCGGGTGCGGCGCTCAAGTGTCCGAAGGGGGCGGTGGCGCGCCCCCGGCCGGGTTTCCCGTGACGGTGACCAACTGCGGTTCGTCGTTGACCGTGTCCAAACCTCCTTCTCGGGTCGTGACGAATGACATCGGCATCACCGAGCTGATGTTCGCGCTCGGCCTGGGCGACCGGATGGCCGGCTACGTGGTCGACAAAGGACAGTCCAGCGGGGTGGCATCGTCGCCCTGGAAAGCCGATTTCGCCAAGGTGCCCAAGCTCGCCGAGAAGATCAACCGCGAGGTGGTGCAGGGCGCGGGAGCGGACCTCGTGTTCGCGGGCTGGAACTACGGCTTCTCGGAAGCAACCGGGTTCACCCCGGATTCCCTGGGGAAGCTGGGCATCTCCAGCTACTTGCTCACCGAGTCCTGCCGCAACGGCAATGGCAAGCAGCGAGGCATCATGCGACCGCTCGACGCGCTGTACACAGATGTGCGCAATGTGGGGAAAATGTTCGGAATCAGTGATCGTGCAGAACGTTTGATCGAAGAGTACCGCGCTCGGGTCGCCGCTGTCACGAACGCGGTGCCGGCCGGACGGCCGAAGCCCAAGGTTTTCCTCTACGACGACGGCCGTGACCAGCCATTCACCTCCGGGCGAAACGCGGGCCCGGACGAAATCATCACCAAATCGGGTGGTGCCAACATCTTCGCGGACCTCAACGACAGCTGGATGAGCGTCAGCTGGGAAGCCGTGATCCAGCGTGCGCCGGACGTCATCCTCATCAACGACTACGGCGGCGAGGTCGGCAGCGTGGCCGACAAGGAGAACTTCCTCCGTTCGCGCCCCGGCCTGCGCGACATCCCGGCGGTCAAGGAAGGGCGCTTCTTCGCGCTGCCGTACGCGGCTTTGGTGGAGGGGCCGCGAAATGCGGCCGCCGTCGAAGAATTCGGTCGCTACCTGGCGAAGCTGCCTGGCTGACGGCTCTCAGAAGGTGGGAAGCTTCGCCCGGCGTTTGGAAGCCGGGCGAAGCTGTGGCATGATGGCCGACATGACCGCCCTCTCCATCATTATTGCCTTGCGCGCCGGATAGACGCTCCACAAGAGCTACCGGCGCGCAACCTCTCGCACCCATGCGGGAGGTTTTTTTGTTGCCTGGACCAGGTTCTGCCCCGCCACAAGGAGAACACCGTGACCCGCACGGAACCCGCCGGCACGCCGCTCGGCGATGCCTTCCACCTCTACGACACCACCTTGCGCGACGGTGCTCAGCGCGAGGGAATCACCTACTCCGTCACGGACAAGCTGGCCGTTGCGCGGCTGTTGGACGAGCTGGGTGTCGGGTTCATCGAGGGCGGCTGGCCGGGTGCGCTGCCGAAGGACACGGAGTTCTTTTCCCGTGCGACAAAGGGAGAATTGCCGCTCAAGCACGCTGCGCTCGTCGCGTTCGGATCCACGCGCAAGGCGGGAACGACGGCCGACAAAGACCCGCAGGTCCGTGCGCTTCTGGATTCGGAGGCTCCGGTCATCACATTGGTGGCTAAATCGGACCTTCGGCACATCGAGCGGGCGCTGCGAGTCGACGTCGACGAGGCGTGTGCGATGGTGCGGGACACGGTCGCGTTCCTCGTCGGCGAAGGACGTCGAGTTTTCCTTGACGCGGAACACTTTTTCGACGGCTACGCCTTCTCTCCCGAAACTTCGCTGCGGGTGCTCGACGCGGCGGCGCACGCGGGCGCGGACGTTCTCGTGCTGTGCGACACCAACGGCGGCCAGCTGCCGTTAGGACTTGCTGAAACCGTAGGCAAGATCAGGGAAAAGACCGGATTCCGGCTCGGAATCCATTGCCAGGATGACACTTCCTGTGCTGTGGCGAACTCCGTCGCCGCGGTACAGGCCGGCGCGACGCACGTGCAGTGCACCGCGAACGGCTACGGCGAACGGGCAGGCAACGCCGACCTGTTCGCCGTAACGGGAAACCTCGTGACCAAGCTCGGAATGGAGGTCCTCCCGACCGGAGGCGCCGCCGAGCTCACTCGCGTCTCCCATGCTTTGGCCGAAATCGCCAACCTCGCACCCGACACCCACCAGGCCTACGTCGGGTCGTCCGCTTTCGCCCACAAGGCGGGGCTGCACGCGAGCGCGATCAAGGTGGATCCGTTGTTGTACAACCACATCGATCCGTCTTCTGTCGGCAACGGCATGCGAGTACTGGTCACGGAGATGGCCGGCAGGGCCAGTCTCGAGCTCAAGGGACGTGAACTCGGGGTCGACCTTGCCGGCCGGCCTGACGCACTCACGAACGCGGTGCGGAAGGTGAAGGCGCTCGAATCGGAAGGCTGGTCGTTCGAGGCGGCCGACGCTTCGCTGGGGTTGTTGCTGCGCCGCGAGGTCGAGGAGGTTTCCGGCGAGAAGTCGGATCCGCCGCCGTTCGAGCTGGAGTCGTATCGGGTGGTGCTGGACCACCGTCCGGACGGCGAGGTTGTTTCCGAGGCGACGGTGAAGGTGCACGTCGCGGGCGAGCGGGTGATCGCCACGGCGGAAGGGAACGGCCCGGTGCATGCGCTCGACGCGGCGCTGCGCCAGGCGTTGAGTCCGTATCTGTCCTGGTTGGACAGCATGGAGCTGGCCGATTACAAGGTGCGGATCCTGCCGTCGAACCCCGGTACGGACGCTGTCACGCGGGTGCTTCTTGAAACTAGTGACCGCGAACACGAATGGACGACGGTGGGGGTGCACGGCAGCATCGTCGAGGCGAGCTGGCTGGCGTTGTGCGACGCGTTGGTGCACAAGAGCCTGACGGTCGCGTCGGGGCGGGAGCAGGCGGCGGCTGAGCTGGGGGTGGCCGCTGTGGGCGGGTGAATCTGGCCTGCGGGTCTCGCTGGGACCCTTTGCGCACTTGGTGTCCTTCGTGTGGTGGGTATTGCGGCTCACAGTTGGGTCTATTGGCGACCGTTCGTGGTGGTGCCGCGAGGAGTGGTCGTTTCTCGCTGGAGTGAAGGGTCCTTTCACACCAGTGCGGTCACGACCGGTTAGCCGGTGGGAGGGGCCGCTCGCGCGAAGGGGACTGTCGCGGATGCTCGGGGTGCGCGACAGTCGGTGGGTATACGTAGACTGGTGTGGTGCGTCTAGCTCGTATTGCTCATCCCAGTGGTGTCGCGTTCGCTTCGATCGAGGGGGACGGCGACGATGCCCAGGTCCTGGAGATCGCGGAACATCCGTTCGGCCAGCCGAACTTCACCGGCAAGCGCTGGCCGCTCGCCGACGTCCGGCTGCTCGCGCCGATCCTGCCGTCGAAGGTGATCGCCGTCGGCCGGAACTACGCGAAGCACGCGGCGGAGCTCGGCAACGAGGTGCCGTCCGCGCCGATGCTGTTCATCAAGCCGTCCACGACGGTGGTCGGGCCGAACGCTCCGATCCGGCGTCCGTCGGACGTCGGCCGCGTCGACTTCGAGGGCGAACTCGCGGTCGTCATCGGACAGCCGGTCAAGAACGTGCCCGCGGCCCGCGCGGCCAGTGCGATCCTCGGCTACACGGTCGCGAACGACGTGAGCGCGCGCGACCTGCAGAAGTCCGACGGCCAGTGGGGCCGGGCGAAGGGGTTCGACACCTTCTGCCCGCTCGGTCCGTGGATCGACACGTCGATCGACCCGTCCGATCTGGCGCTCCGCAGCGAGGTCGACGGAGAGCTGAAGCAGGACGGCCGGACTTCGGATCTCGTGCACAAGGTGCCCGAGCTGGTGGAGTTCGTGTCGCGGGTGATGACGCTCCTTCCCGGCGACGTGATCCTCACCGGCACGCCGGAGGGAGTCGGCCCGATCGTCGATGGGCAGTCGGTGTCCATCACGATCGACGGACTCGGGACTCTGACGAACCCGGTGCAGGACCTCTGAGCTGGCTGTCGCCGTTTTTCGGCGACAGGGTTCAGCGGGTGGTTTCGGGTGTTGCCGTTTAGTGGCGAATCCCTGGTCGGGGCTGGTTTTCTGGCTGCTGGGGAGGGAACGGGCGGTGGCTCCGGCGCTTGCCTCTCAACGACGAGGCGGGTGGCTGATGCCGGGGTTGGCGGGGAGACGGTGCCGTTGCCGCTGAGTGGCGAATGGCGGTGGCGCTCCGGTTGGTGAGCGATTGGGGCTGTCGTCGTTGAGTGGCGTGAGGTGAGTTGGTGCTCGCGTTGGCGAGGCAGCGGGTGCCGTTGCCGTTGAGTGGCGACAGATCTGTGCGGCGCTTGGTTGCCGAGCGGTGGGAGCTTTTGCCGCTCAGCGGCTAGGGAGGTCAGCTGCTGAATGCGTGACCTGCGGTTGCCGCTTGATGGCGAGGGCGTCTGGGCCGGGTGGGCGGTGTCGTTGTTGCCGCGTGGTGGCGAGACGAGTTGCCGTTGGTTGGCCATGGCCTGGCCCACCGGCTGGTGCTTGCCGGTGGGTGGCGGGTGGCATGTCGGCGGGCAAGAGGCGTTTGCCGTTTGGTGGCGAATCGGTGGTTGGGCTAGCGGCGTGCCGGTTCTGCCGGGCGGCGGGCGAAGGCTGGTGCGGATTCCCGGCGGATGCCTACACCGATGAGGAATGCCGGGACTCGGGCGAGTTTCGGGAAGCGCTTGAGCAGCGCGATCAATTGCGGCGGGGGTCCGTCAGCGCGGCCGGTCATCACGGGGCCCATCACGCGGCGGTGGAGAAGGCGTTGCATGCCCTGGACGGCTACGGTCGGCAGGAGGCGACGGCTCCGGACAGCGGCGAGATCCTTTTCGGTCGGCTTGCCTCGCAGGAGCGGGTCGGCCAGTAGCCTCGCGGCGGCGACAGCGTCTTGCACCGCCAGGTTGATTCCGACTCCGCCTATCGGTGACATCGCGTGGGCGGCGTCGCCGATGCAGAGCAGGCCGTCGACGTGCCAGCGGTTGAGGCGGTCGAGGCGGACGTTGAGGAACTTGACGTCGTCCATGGACTTCAGCTCGTGCACCCGGTCAGCGAATTCCGGGCAGACCTCGGCTACGTCGCGGCGGAAGCTTTCGATGCCTGCCTCGTTCAGGTCTTTGCCCTTCGGCGCGAGGTAGGCGACCTGGTAGTAGCCCTTGCGCGGCAACGGCACTGCGAAGTGGCGCTTGCTCATCCTCGGCATCAACGTGGCTTCCCGCTCTTCGGCCTTGCGGGAAAGGCGGAACCACCAGGCGTCGAACGGGGTGAAGTACTCCCGCGGGGTGAGGCCGGCTGAGCGGCGGGCCAATGACCAGCGGCCGTCGGCGGCGATTACCAGGTTGGCCGTCAGTTCGCCTTCGGCGCCGTCGGCGGTGCGGTAGCGGACGCCGGTGACTCGGCGGCCGGGCCGGAGGAGGCCGGTCATTTCGGTTTCCAGGCGCAGGGTGAAGGTCGGTTCCTTCTGCGCTGTCTCGGCGAGCAGGTCGAGAAAATCCCATTGGGGGACCATCGCGACGTACGGCCGGGGGACCTTCAGCAGCGACATGTCGGCGAGGGTCAGCGGGTCGCCGTCGGGGGTCGGGAGTCCGACGGTGGTCACTTTGGTGTGGGGCAGAGCTTCGAACTTTTCGCCGAGGCCCAGTTCGTCCAGGAGCGCGAGGGTGGACGGATGGACGGTGTCGCCGCGGAAATCGCGGAGGAAATCCGCGTGCTTCTCCAGCACCGTGACTTCGATGCCGGCTCGGGCCAGGAGCAAGCCCGCGACCATGCCGGCCGGTCCGCCGCCGACGATGACGCACCCCGTGTGTTCGGTCATCTTCCTCAGCTCCCCTCTTATTCATCGTCTGTTGAATAACTTGAGGATGCACCTTGGGCGGATGGTGCGTCAAGTCGGCCGATGGGGTGTGTTCGTGGCTGCGGAGGGCCGGGTGCGCGTGGGTGCCGCGGTCGAGGCCGGGGCGGCGAAGGGGCAAGGGGCGGGCTGGTGCGTGTGTCCCAAGGGTCGCGGCTGCGGGTGCGGAGCCGGAGGTGGTTGCGGCGGTCGGGCGCGGTGGGCGAGGGCGGTTGGTGGCGTGCGGGCGGCGAAGTCGTGAAGCGGGAGTTGGAGAAGGGGCCGTGGGAGTTGGAGACGGGGCGCCGCCGAGGGGCGCTGTCGAGGGGCGGGGTCGCGGAGGCGGGGTCGCGGAGGCGGTAAGTGCGACTGGTCGGTGTTCGCGGAGGAGTTGATGTTGCCGCGCGGGGGCCGGAATGTGGGGAGTTTGCGTAATGGTGTGTGGTTCGCGTATGTGGATCTCGGGAGAGTCCGGATCGGAAAGAGCGGAGTACCGATATTTTCCGGGAAAAGATTTCGGGCGGTTAGTTCGGCGGCGGAACTTATGCGTGGTTGGCGTCGCTTTGGGTGCGGCGGTGTCCAGAAAGGTGCGTTCGGTGGCGGGAAAGGGTTGGGGTGACAGGGTTTTCAGGCGGGAGCGCGAGCGGGGGCGGGTGTGAGCGGCTGAGGAGATCGTTCGGAATTTGTCAGTTCTCGGGGAGCATGGAGTAAGCGTCTTTCACCCGCTCGGCCCCTTGGGGTGGTGGTGAACGTCACCGGGCGGACACTTTGTGCACCGGCAGTAGAGCCGGTCAGCGGCAACAGCACCGGGGTAATCACCTTTTTGGCCGCGTTGCGAACGCGGCGAGTGCCCTAGCCTCACGGGGTGGATTTCGCCCCGGCCGCTCTGTCGCGTGCTCGTACTGCCCCGCCGGCCGCTGCCGGTCGCGAACCGTGGGCGCCTCCTGAGCTGAGTCTGGTTTGCCTCGACATCGATGACACGTTGATCGATTGCACCGCCGCGATCCGCCGTACGCTGCACGCGCTCACAGGGCGCGACGACCTCTGGCCGTTGTGGGACTTGATCACCGAGGAGCATGTCGCGCTCGTTGTCGCCGGGAAGCTCGGCTACGACGTGATGCATCACCGGCGCACCGAATGTTTCCTCGCCGAGTTGGGGATCTTCGGGGACTCCGCGCAAGTGAGCGCGTTCGAGGCGCGCCGGCGGGAGATTTTGGCGCGGTCTTGGCGGCTATTCGATGATGTTGTTCCCTGCCTTGAATGGCTGCGCGCCGCGGGGCTGCAACTCGCGGCCGTGACGAACGCCTCAGGGGTTCATCAGCGGCAGAAAATCGCGGAACTCGGGCTCGCGCCGTTTTTCGACCATGTCGCGATTGCGGGGGAGGTCGGGGTCGCGAAACCCGATCCGGTGATGTTCCACTCGGTGTGCTTGGCGCTGGACTGCCCGCCGGAACGCACGGTGCACGTCGGGGACAAGCTCGACACCGACGCGATCGGCGCGTTCGACGCCGGGCTCGGCGCGGTCTGGCTCGATCGCGACGGGACCAGCCGCACTGGCGAGCGCGCGCCGGAGGGAGTACACACGGTGACCGGCCTCGACGAGCTGCCTGAGCTGCTGGTTTCGGAGTACGCGACGGTCGGCGTCCCCGCCCCGCGGGCGGCGGGGACCCCCGCTGCGACGGTCCGCGGCGGGATGTTCTAGTATTTCTTCTCGTGCGGCACTGACCTGGGCAACCGGGAAAGTACCTCACTGGGGTATGGTGTAATTGGCAGCACGACTGGTTCTGGTCCAGTTAGTCTAGGTTCGAGTCCTGGTACCCCAGCTGCAGAGAGGACCCCCTCTCGGAAGTGCGAAATCGCTTCTGGTAAGTTCTCTCTCGCAAGAAAAGCCCCGGAAACGGGGAAGTTCCTAAGCCCCCGTCGTCTAGCGGCCTAGGACGCCGGCCTCTCACGCCGGTAGCGTGGGTTCGAATCCCATCGGGGGTACAACCAGCCCGGTTGATCAATTGATCAACCGGGCTTTGTTGCGTTTAGGGGAAAGCCCGGGGCTCGTGGGGTGGGTGGGGCTGGTGGGGATTTGAGCCGAGTGCGGCGCGGGTTGCGGTGCGTGACGCGGGTTGCTGGGTGCGAGTGGTGTTCAGGCTGCGGGGGGAGTGGACCTGGGTGTGTGGGGGCTGCGGCGGGGTCGGTGGCCGTCGGCGGGCTGAGGGAACTGTGGGCTGGCAGGCAAGGCTTGGGTGCCGTGGGCGGGTGTTGGAACTGTGGGCGGGCAGACAGGGCTTGGGCGCTGCGGGTGGGCGAAGGTGCTGGTAACCGCGGGCGGCAGATAGGGCTTGGGTGCCGCCGGCGGGCGAGGGTGTTGGAATTGCGGGCTGGCACACGGGCCTTGGGTGCCGTGGGTGGGTGAAGGTGTTGGAACTGCGGGCTGGCAGGCAGGGCTTGGGTGCCGTTGGTGGGCGAAGGTATTGGAACTGCGGGCTGGCAGATAGGGCTTGGGTGCCGCTGGCGGGAGAAGGTGCTTGCAGCTGTGGGCTGGCCAGACAGACCTTGGGCACTGCGGATGGGCAACGGTGATGGAACTGCGGGCGGGCAGACAGAGCTTCGGCACCGCCAGCGGGCGAAAGTGCTTGCAGCTGTGGGTTGGCAAAGGCGAGCTGCCCATGAGGGGCTGAGGGCAAGCGCAATGAGCGGGAACTGCGTGACGAGCTCGGGGAAGTCGGGATTGCGTGCCAGCACGGGGGAGAGCTGGGGGATGAGGATGTTGCGCCCGTGCGGGCCGAGAGCTGCGGGCGGGGTACGGCGGCCACCGGGGCGAGGGGAGCCACTGGAGAGGAATGGTGGCGGGCGGGGTGATCGGGAACTGCGGGTGGGCATTGAGCAGGCCGCGCGGAAGCTGCAAGACGGGGTACTGCGGCCAGCTCGATGAGGGGAACCGCAGGCGAAAAGGGCTGTGGGCCAGCAAAAGCCGAGAGTTGCGGGCCAGCGACTGACGGGGGACGGCGGGCGCAAATGAAGCGGTCAAAGAAACCCGCAAAGGAAGCGGTCAAAGAAACCACCGGCCGTGCATAGGAAAGCTCAGCCCTCGCCGCCGAACATTGCGGCTGTGGAGCGGCCGTTGGCCTGGTTTTCGGTGACATAGGGGCGGAGTTCGGCCTCGTACCGGGCGAAAGCCTCGGGGTGATCCGCGGCCGTCAAGTGGCGGGCCAGTGAGCGGGCGCCGAGCAGGGCTTGGGAGGTGCCCATGCCTGCGGCGGGCGCGGCGCAGTATCCGGCGTCTCCCAGCAGGGCGATTCGGCCCGTTGACCAGCTGTCCAAATGTACCTGTGCGTTCGAGCTGAAGTAGAAGTCCGAAGCCTCCGACATCGCTTCCAGCAACAAGGGGGTGTGCCAGGTGTCACCGGCGAAAGCGGCGCGCGTCGCGGCTTCCTGGTCGGCTCTGGGGAGGCGGTCCAGGGCTCCGGAAGGGGTTCCGAAGGAAAGGCTCACGGTCAGGCGATCCGGATCCCCTGAGTTGAACAGGTAGACCGCGGTGCCATCTACCGCGCGGAGGAGTCCGTTGTGGTTCAGGCCCAGGAAGTTGGGCATGGTGAAGCCCGCGCCGGAGAGGCCTAGGTGTCGCAGGGCCGCGGAGTGCGGGGCGAAGGCCAGTTGGCGGACTTTCGAGTACACGCCGTCGGCGCCGAAGACCAGGTCGTAGGTCTCCACAGAGCCATCGGTCAGTTCGGCGGTTACGCCGGTCTCAGTTTGCGCCAGCGACGTGATCGAGGTGCCGAAGCGGTACTCGACATGATCGACAGTCAAGGCGTACAGCAGCTCGTTCAGGACGTGTTTCGGGACCTCCAGCTCACCGGCGAAAGCCTCGGCGGGGAGTTGGTCTACCTGCGCGCCGTCGCGGTCGACGATGGTGGTTCCGGTCATTTTGGTGTCGTGGCGGCGGACTGCATCGAGGATGCCCAGCTCGGACAGGACATCGAAGGCGGCGCCGCGGAAATCCACGGCGTAGCCGGTGTGCCGGAGGGCGGGGGCGCGTTCGACGAGGGTCACTCGGTGGCCGGCGCGGGTGAGGAACTCGGCGAGGGTCGTGCCAGCTACGCCGGCGCCGGAGATGAGGACGTTCGAGGAGGTCATGGCAGAAACGTAGCGCGGTCTTGTCCATTTGGTCAAACCATTTGGATAAACCAGGTGGGCAAGATAGGGTGTTCCCATGGGTAATCGCGAGGATCTGCTGGCCGGGGCGAAGCGGTGCTTGATCGAGCGGGGCTGGGGCAACACGACGGTGCGCGACATCGCGGCCGCGGCGGGGGTCAGTCACGCGGCGATCGGGTATCACTTCGGGTCGCGGGACGCGTTGCTGACGCAGGCGCTCGTGGCGGCGGTCGACGAGCTCGGCGGGGAAGTCGCGGATTCGTCGTTCGACCTGTCCGAGCAGGGGCTGAAGCGGATGATCGGCAGCTTCGGCGAGGATCGGGCGTTGTGGGTCGCGCAGCTTGAGGCGCTCGTGCAGGCCGAGCGGTCGCCGGAGGTGCGCGAGCATCTCGTGCAGGGGCTGCGGGAGGCTCGCCAAGGGGTCGGCGGGGCGGTGCAGAGCGCGTTGGTGATCGGGCTGATGGTGCAGTGGCTGCTTGACCCGGAGGAGGCGCCGTCGGCGAAAGAGGTGGCCGACGGGATTCGCGCGGTGGCGGCGGAAATCTAGACCCAGACCGCGTCGGCGGGGTTTCCGGCCGGGGGTTCGCCGCCGGCTTCGGCGAAGGCGGTCAGGGCGTCGACCAGGCCGCGGCGGGCCGAGTCGGGCATTTTTTCCACGATGGCGGCGATTTCGCGACGTCGCCGATGAGTGACGACGCGGACGATCCGGTCGCCCTCCTGGGTGAGTTCGATGACGACCTCGCGCCGGGACGACGGATTGCCCAGTCTGGCGACCAGCGCGACCGCGACCAGTCGGTCGATCATCCGGCTCGCGGTGGAAGGCGTGACGCCGAGATGTTCGGCGAGCGCGGCCTGTTTCAGCGGGCCGCGGGAATGCAGCACCACCAGCAGCCGGAATTGCGGCACCGTGATGAGATCGCCCGCCGACGCGATGGACCGCGCGGACACGGCGACGAGCAGGCGGGAAGCGGTGAGCACGGCTTCGGTGACCGCGTCGACGTCGTCGGGTACGTCGGTGCGGGCAGGAATCGGCGCGCGAGACATGCGACCAGTGTGCCGTATCGCGCGGCGGATTCCGCTCGATAACGGGGCTGGGCAACGAATCAGGGGGAATCGGGCCTCATCAACTGCCCCGCGCGGTTGAAAAAGAAACGACCCCGCCGTCCCGGAGAACGGGAGGCGGGGTCGTCCAGAGCTGGCTCAGAGACCGGCGAAAGCCTGGTCCACGAACTGCTTGTGCTGATCCGCCCACTGCTTGGCGGCGGTCTTTTCCTGGCCCTTCGGGGCCTTCTGGATCGCGTCCTCGAGCGAACCGAGGTCCTCGTCCGACATCTTCAGCTTCTTGGCCACGCCGGCGAGCGCCGGGAAGTCCTTGTCGAAGCCCTTGCGGCCCAGCGCGTGGATCTGCTCGCCCTTGCCCATGGCGCCCTTCGGGTCCTTGAGATCCTTGAGCTGGTAGCGCGAGTACGCCCAGTGCGGGTGCCACAGCGTCACGACGATCGGCTTCTTCGCCTTGATCGAGCTGTCGAGCGCGGCCAGCATCGCGGTGGTCGACGAGTTCTGCAGGGTCATCGCGCCGTCGAGGCCGTACTGCGGGATCGCGTCCTTCTGCACGATGCCGGTCTCGCCCGCGCTCGCCTCGATGCCGGTGATCTTGCCGCCGAACATGCTCGCCTTGTCCTTGAGGTCGGCGATGCTGTTGACGTCGTTCACGTAGTCCGGCACCGCGAGGTTGAGGGTCGCGTTGTCGTACCAGACGCCGAGGTCTTCGAGCTTGTCCTTGTACTGGTCCCAGTACTGCTTGTGCGTCGCGGGCAGCCACGAGTCGAGGAACAGGTCGACGTCGCCCTTCGCGAGGCCCGCGTAGATCGGGCCGACGTCGAGCATCTGCGTCTTGACCTTGTAGCCCTTTTCCTCCAGCACCGCCTGGTACAGGTTGGTGAGGGCGACGTCCTCGTCCCAGTTGATGTAGCCGATGGTGACGCTCTTGGCTTCCTGGCTGTTGCCCGACTGGGACTCCCGGCCGCCGCACGCCGCGGTGAGGCCGACCAGGGCCGTCACGGCGGCGCCCACGGCGAAGATCCGGCTGAGCCGTTTCGAAGTGCGCACTCGTTCGTCCTTTCTCGTTGCGGTGGAGGTGGATCAGGCCGCGTCGGCCCGGCGAAGGGCGCGGCCCACCGCGGAGCGCGCCCCCAGCGAGGAAGTGAGCCGGTCGAGGTAGATGGCCAGCACGACGACGCCGAGACCGGCGTTGAAACCCAGGTCCAGCTTCAGGCTCGTGACCGCCGCGTACACCTCGGCGCCGAGCCCGGGCGCGCCGACCATGCCGGAGATCACGACCATGGACAGCGACAGCATGATGATCTGGTTGATGCCCGCCATGATCGACGGCATCGCGAGCGGGATCTGGATCTCCCGCAGGATCCGCCGCGGCGGCGAGCCGAACGCCTCGCCCGCCTCGACCATTTCCGGGTCGACCTGGCGGATGCCGAGTTCGGTCAGCCGCACGCCCGGCGGCAGCGAGAACACGACGGTCGCCACCACGCCCGGCACCGGGCCGATCGAGAAGAAGAAAATGACCGGGATCAGGTAGACGAACGCGGGCAGCGTCTGCATGAAGTCCAGGATCGGCTTCACGATCCGGCTCACCGTTTCGTTGCGCGCGGCCGCGATCCCGACCGGCACCGCGATCGCCACCGCGACCACGCCGGAAATCAGCACCTGCGACAGCGTCTGCATCGCGGACGGGAATTCGCGCAGGCTGTCGATGAGCGCGAACCCGATCGCCGAGCCGAGGCCGAACTTCCAGCCGCGCAGCCACCAGCCGAGCCCGGCGAACACCACGACCAGCACCGGCCACGGAAGCCAGGTCAGCCCGGAGGCGAGCCCGGTGACCGCGCCGTTGACGATTTTGTCGACGAAATCGAAGAACGGGCCGATGTTGCCCTGCAGCCAGTCGATGATCGCCTTGAACCAGGTGCCGACGGGAATCTGCGGCAGGTCGCCGACGAGGACGTTGTCAGACACGGGCGTTCACCTCCTGGTCGTCGTTTTCTCCTGTGCTCAGCGCGTTCAGCAGCGCCTCGCGGGTCACCATGCCGAGCAGCGCGCCCTCGGCGTCGACGACCGCGAGCGGCGCGGGCGCGGACGCGGCGTGGCCGAACAGGTCGGCCATCTGCGTTTCCGGAGCGGTGCGCGCGGCGGAACGGTCGACGATTCCGGCGATCGTTTCCGTGCCCTGGTCCGCGGCTTCGCTCACCGCGCGCCGGTCGACCGCGCCGGCGAACTTGCCGTCCTCGGTCACCAGCACGCCGGCGAGTTCGTTCCGGCGCATCGTTTCCAGCGCTTCGGCGGGCGTTGTCGCCGGGGTGAACGAGATTTCCGCGGGCCGCATCACCGCGGCCGCGGTGAGCACCCGGCTGCGGTCGACGTCGCGCACGAACTTCGCGACGTAGTCGTCGGCCGGTTCGGTGAGCATTTCCTGCGCGGTCGACACCTGCACGATCCGGCCGTCGCGCATCATCGCGATCCGGTCGCCGAGGCGCATCGCCTCGTTGAGGTCGTGCGTGATGAACACGATCGTCTTGCCCAGCTGCCGCTGCAGGATCAGGAGCTGGTCCTGCATCTCCTTGCGGATCAACGGGTCCAGCGCGCTGAACGCCTCGTCCATCAGCAGGATCTCGGTGTCCGCGGCCAGCGCGCGGGCGAGGCCGACGCGCTGGCGCATCCCGCCGGACAGCTGACCGGGCAACCGGTCCTCCCATCCGGTGAGCCCGACCATCTCGAGCGCTTCGGCGGTGCGTTCGCGCTGCCGCTCGCGGGGCGCGTTCTGCACGCTCAGCCCGTAGGCGACGTTCTCCGCCACCGTGCGGTGCGGGAACAGCGCGAAGTGCTGGAACACCATGCTCATCCGCCGCTGGCGCAGTTCGCGCACCTCCGCGGCGGACTTGTCGGTGAGGTCGATGTCGTCCACCAGAACCCGGCCGGAAGTGGCCGGGAGCAATCCGTTCAGCGTGCGCAGCAGGGTCGACTTGCCCGAACCGGACAGTCCCATCACCACGAAAATCTCGCCGCGCTCCACGGTGAAGGAGGCGTCGATCACCGCCGCGGTCACGCCGGGCAGCTCCAATTCGGCGCGATCGGCGCCGTTCTCCAGCTTGCCGACCGCCTCTTCCGCCCGGCGGCCGAACACTTTGTACAGCTTCTCCACACGAACTATCGGCACAGTCGTCTCATGTTCTCGCATTCGGGGTCCTTTGCCGGGCGACATGATTGCATAGACCAACACTGATCGGAGCCGATCGCGCGACCGGTTCACCGATGACGGCCGGTTTTCGTGGCCCGGCACCCACTTTCGCCGGCGCGGCGCGCCCGCCGGCGAGACACCGCCGCGGCAGCGGGGAAAAGACGGTGTGCGCTGGCGAAACCAGTCCGGATTCGCCCGTTCGCCCGACTGGATTACGGGTTGCCACAGCGTGTGGTTGTCACGTTCGCATAACAACCCGAAAGTCTGTTGTGGACCTTGCGTGGCCTGGGTGATCGCGGACACCCGACGGCCACGCTTGGTGGCGAACCAAGCACAGCAAGGAAACCCCGGAGACCGCCTCGAGCGGACGTTCGCAGTTGCTTGGGGGAACAGGTGATCGACTGGAGGCGCGCGCGAGATGGCCGGTGTGATCGGGAAAACGCCGCGGGCTTTTCTCGTTTTCCTTCGCGCTGCGCGGATCTGGTCCGGCGGGGACAATGCCCGCGGCCGGGACAGCGGAGGGGGCTTCAGGCCCGGCTCAAGGTACTGAGTGCGGCTTCGCGACCCGGACGGGCAAGCGTGCCAACGGATCTTGAGAGCGGCCGCCGCAACGCTCTTCTGCCGCTTCGAAACCGGCGGCGCTCACGCGTGCGGGCGGCCGGGTTCGGCGACCCGGCTGCCGGGAGTGCCTTCAGGGCGGGAAAAAAGGGCAGAGACGCGACAAACCCCGCCCGGGGAGAAGCCGGGCGGGGCTTGTCGTCTGCTTCCGGAAAGCCGGAGTTACTTCTTCTTCGCGGCCGAGGTGCGCTTGGCCGGAGCCTTCTTCGCGGTCGCCGTGGTCTTCTTGGCGGCCGGCTTGGCGGCGGCCTTCGCCCGCGTGGTGGTGGCCTTCGGAGCCGCCTTGGCCGCGGTGGCCTTGGTGGCGGTCGCCTTGGCGCGGGTGGTGGTGGCCTTCGCGGCGGTGGCCTTGGCGGGAGCCTTGGCCGCGGTGGCGCGGGTGCGGGTGGCGGCCGGCTTGGCGGCGGCGGCCTTGGCGCGAGTGGTGGTCGTCGCCGTGGCGCGGGTCGCGGTCGCCTTCGCGGTGCTGGCGGTCGCACGCTTCACGGCAGTCGCCTTCGGCAGCTTCTTCGAGCCGGAGATGACGTCCTTGAACGTGGTGCCCGCGCGGAACGCCGGAACGTTGGTCTTCTTGACCCGCACGGCTTCGCCGGTGCGCGGGTTGCGAGCGGTGCGGGCGGCACGCGCGCGCTTCTCGAAGACACCGAAGCCGGTGATGGTGACCTTTTCGCCCTTGTGGACGGTGCGGATGATGATGTCGACGAGACCGTCGACGGCTTCCGCGGCTGCCTTCTTGTCGCCGATGCGCTCCGACAGAGCTTCGATCAGCTGGGCCTTGTTGGCCATTCCAGTTCCTCCAACCAGAACTTGTTTTATACGGCCATACAGGCCGAACGCAGTCATTATCACCCATAGACTTCGCAAGTCCAATCGGGACCTGCCTTTTTCGTTGCCGCGTCCGGATTGCCGGCGACCCTCGCGAGGCTCGCGGGTCCGGATTCTTTCACTGGCCGGAAGACCCGCGAGAGTGCTTGCGGCGTCGGCAAAGTCGCATGTAGACACCCGCTGTCCTGCGGTTTTGTCTTTTCTTGGGCTGCGACGGCGGAGTCGCGCGCGGCCGCTCGGACGACCCGCGAAGCGGCCGGACGGTCTACTGAGGACGATCGAAAACCGCGCGAAAAAGACTGCCCCCCACGGGCGTGGCGGAGACGCGGACCGGGGTTGGGGCGTGACGGGAGCGGGGCGTTGGGGCTTCGCGGAGCGGGTCGGCGGGCAGCGGGCGGCCGCCGATCGCGCGCCGGGTTTGCGGCGGATGGGTTCGATCGGGCCGGCGGCTAAAGGCGTCGGCGGGTGTGCCGGGGAATCGCGTGCCGGGGGCGGAAACGTGCGCGGTGCCGGGTTCGGCGGCGTTGCGGGGGACGGCGGTGGCGTGTTTCGGGCGGAGCGGGTTCGCCGTGTCGGGTGAGGATCGTTTGTGCGAAAGGATCGCCTCCCGCCGGGGTGGTGATTAGGCCGGGGCGTCGGAGGCGTTGCTGGACCGCGTCGGCGGCGAGGAGGTCGGGTGCCTGGTTTGCGGCCGGTGCTTTTGATCGGCCGGAGGCCAAGAGTGCGCCGGGGGAATCGCGCACGGGGAGCGGAAACGTTCGCGACACCGCGTTCGGCGGTGCTTGGGAGACGACCGGGGTGTGCGTCGGGCGGAGTGCGTTCGCCGCGTCGAGTGCGGATCGCGGTGCGAAAAAAGGCCGCCTCCCGCCGGGACGGCGGAGAGGCGGCCTGAGGTTGGGCGCGGTGGGAGCGGGGCGTCAGAGGCGTTCCTGAAGCGCGTCGGCGGCGGCGAGGAGGTCGGCCGCCCACCGGGCGCCGGGCTTACGCCCTATGCGTTCGATCGGTCCGGAGACCGACACCGCGGCCACGACGGTGCCGGAGGAATCGCGCACCGGGGCCGAAACGCTCGCGACGCCCGGCTCGCGTTCGGCGACGCTTTGCGCCCAGCCGCGGCGGCGTACTTCGAGCAGAGTGCGTTCGCCGTAAACCGCGTCGGCGAGGATGGTCCGCTGCGTGTGCGGATCCGACCACGCGGCAAGGACCTTCGCGCCCGAGCCCGCCGTCATCGGCAGGCGCGAACCGATCGGAACCGTGTCGCGCAAACCGCTCGGCGGTTCCGCGGTCGAAACGCACACGCGCTGCACGCCGTCGCGCCGGTAAAGCTGAACGCTTTCGCCGGTGATGTCGCGAAGCTTCGGCAGCACCGAACTCGCCGCGTCGAGCAACGGGTCGGTCGACCCGCCCGCGAGTTCGGCGAGCGCCGTGCCCGGCCGCCAGCGCCCGTCCGGCCCTCGCCGCAACAGGCGATGCACTTCGAGCCCGACCGCGAGCCGGTGCGCGGTCGCGCGAGGAAGCCCGGTGCGCGTGCAGAGTTCCGCCAGCCCGCACGGGTCCTCGGCGACCGCCTGCAGCACGGCCACGGCTTTGTCCAGTACTCCGATACCGCTATGCTGTCCCACGACGCGATACTATCTTCCCGCACTGTGGGAAGTCCAGAATCTGGGAAAAACGAAACCCGGAGCCGCGGACAGCCGCGGCTGCCCCCTCCTCACCGGCACCGTCCGGGTTCCGTGCTCCCGGCCGATCCCGAGGAAGGAGCCGGAGATGACCAGCCCCACCGGCAAGGCTCGTACGCTGGCGGAGAAGGTGTGGGACAGCCACCTCGTGCGCCGAGGCGAAGGCGCCGAACCGGATCTGCTCTACATCGACCTCCACCTGGTGCACGAAGTGACCAGCCCGCAGGCGTTCGACGGACTGCGGCTGGCCGGGCGGCCGGTGCGCCGCCCCGACCTCACCATCGCCACCGAGGACCACAACGTCCCCACGGTGGACATCGACCTCCCGATCGCCGACCCGGTGTCCCGCACCCAGGTCGACACGCTTCGCCGCAACTGCAAGGAGTTCGGCGTCCGGCTGCACCCGATGGGCGACGCCGAACAGGGCATCGTGCACGTGATCGGGCCGCAGCTCGGGCTGACCCAGCCCGGCACCACGGTGGTGTGCGGCGACAGTCACACCTCGACGCACGGCGCGTTCGGCGCGATGGCGTTCGGCATCGGCACTTCCGAGGTCGAGCACGTGCTCGCCACTCAGACGCTGCCGCTGCGGCCGTTCAAGACGATGGCGATCAACGTCGACGGCTCGCTGCAGCCGGGCGTCACCGCGAAGGACGTGATCCTCGCGGTGATCGCCAAAATCGGCACCGGCGGCGGTCAGGGCTACGTCCTGGAGTACCGCGGCAAGGCCATCGAAGAGCTGTCGATGGAAGCCCGGATGACCATCTGCAACATGTCGATCGAGGCGGGCGCGCGCGCCGGCATGATCGCGCCGGACGAAACGACCTTCGCCTACCTGAAGGGCCGTCCGCACGCGCCGAAGGGCGAGGACTGGGACGCCGCCGTCGCGAACTGGCGCGAGCTGCGCACCGACGAGGGCGCGGAATTCGACGCCGAAGTCCACCTCGACGCGGACCAGCTGACGCCGTTCGTGACGTGGGGCACCAACCCCGGACAGGGCCTGCCGCTGGGCGATTCGGTGCCGGACCCGGCCGCGATCGCCGACGAGAACGCGCGCTTCGCCGCCGAGAAGGCGCTGTCCTATATGGATCTGGAGCCGGGCACCCCGCTGCGCGAGATCGCGGTGGACACGGTCTTCCTCGGCTCCTGCACCAACGGCCGGATCGAGGACCTGCGCGCCGCGGCGGAGGTGCTGCGCGGGCGGAAGGTGGCCGATTCGGTCCGGATGCTCGTGGTGCCCGGTTCGATGCGGGTGCGCAAGACCGCCGAGGAGGAAGGCCTGGACAAGATCTTCTCCGAGGCGGGAGCCGAATGGCGGCAGGCGGGCTGCTCCATGTGTCTCGGGATGAACCCGGACCAGCTCGCCCCCGGCGAGCGCAGCGCGTCCACCTCCAACCGCAACTTCGAGGGACGGCAGGGCAAGGGCGGGCGCACGCACCTCGTCTCGCCGCTCGTGGCCGCCGCCACCGCCGTGCGCGGGACGCTGTCCTCGCCCGCCGACCTGCCCGCCTGACTTCCCCGAGAGGAGCTCCCACCATGGAACCGTTCACCCAGCACACCGGGATCGGGGTCCCGCTGCGCAGGTCCAACGTGGACACTGACCAGATCATCCCGGCCGTCTACCTCAAGCGCGTGACCCGCACCGGATTCGAGGACGGGCTGTTCGCCGCCTGGCGCGCCCAGGACGACTTCATCCTCAATCAGGAACCGTTCTCCGGCGGGTCCGTGCTCGTCGCGGGACCGGACTTCGGCACCGGTTCGTCGCGCGAGCACGCCGTGTGGGCGTTGATGGACTACGGCTTCCGGGTCGTCATCTCGTCCCGCTTCGCCGACATCTTCCGCGGCAACTCCGGCAAGGGCGGCCTCGTCGCCGCGCAGTGCGAGCAGTCGGATGTCGAACTGCTCTGGAAGCTGCTGGAGAACGAGCCCGGCACCGAGGTGTCGGTGGACCTCGAAGCCAAGACCGTGCGGGCCAAGGACTTCACCGCGCCGTTCCAGATCGACGACTACGTCCGCTGGCGG
The DNA here is from genome assembly GCF_042754125.1 of Amycolatopsis sp. NPDC059235. Classification (NCBI taxonomy): domain Bacteria; kingdom Bacillati; phylum Actinomycetota; class Actinomycetes; order Pseudonocardiales; family Pseudonocardiaceae; genus Amycolatopsis; species Amycolatopsis sp. NPDC059235. Next base: position 83,505 of record NZ_JBHZAG010000005.1, on the reverse strand, counting down.
CTGCTCGAAGGACTCGACGACATCGCCCTGACTCTGCGCCACGCGGGGGACATCGACGCGTTCGAGTCCCAGCGGCCTTCCTGGAAGCCCGCGACGCTTCCCGCCGCCACCTCCTGATCCGCTCCGCCGGGGCCGGATTCCCTGCTCAGAAAGGGAATCCGGCCCCGGCGGACCCGCTCTTCGCCCGCGCCAAACGGCACCTCCCAAGACCGGAATCGGGTCCTTCGGGAGGGCGGAACCGTTCCCGCCGCAAGGGAAAATTTCGCGTGCCGTTTGGAATTTGTGCTGTCTTGGTAATACCGTGTGCGTTAGTCGGCCGACCTGGCCGTGGACGAAGAGTTCTTCTTGGAGGGACTGGAATGGCCAACAAGGCCCAGCTGATCGAGGCGCTGTCGGAGCGTCTGGGCGACAAAAAGGTTGCTTCGGAGGCCGTCGACGGTCTCGTCGACATCATCATCCGGACGGTCAACAAGGGCGAAAAGGTGAACATCACCGGCTTCGGGGTGTTCGAGAAGCGCGCTCGGGCCGCCCGCACCGCGCGGAACCCGCGCACCGGCGAAACCGTGCGAGTGAAGAAGACGAACGTTCCGGCGTTCCGCGCGGGCACCACGTTCAAGGACGTCATTTCCGGTTCGAAGAAGCTGCCGAAGGCCACGGCTGCGAAGCGCGCCACCGGCACCACCGCGCGCGCCACGACCACCCGTGCCGCGTCGACGACCGCCACGCGCAGCACCCGTGCCACGGCGGCGAAGCCCGCCGCCACGCGCACCCGCGCCACCGCGGCCAAGGCTCCCGCCAAGGCCGCCGCCGCCAAGACGACGACGCGCGCGACGGCCGCGAAGTCGACCACGACGCGGGCGAAGGCGGCCCCGAAGGCCACCACCACGCGGGCGAAGGCAGCCGCCAAGCCGGCCGCGAAGACCACCGCGGCGGCGAAGACCACGGCCGCGGCCAAGAAGGCCCCGGCGAAGCGGACTTCGGCGGCCAAGAAGAAGTAGCCTCGGTATTCGTTGCTTCGCGGCAGGGCCCCGACCTCGGGTGAGGTCGGGGCCCTGCCGCGTTTTCGGGGGCTGGCGGGGCTTGATCGGGTGAAACGGTGTGGCGGGAAGGGCTTCGCGGGGGAGTTGCGAGGAGGAGGCGGGGGCGGCTGAGGTGTTGTGGGGCTGGGGTTTCGGGGACCCGGTCGGGGTGCGGCGGCTCGGGGTTGGCGGGCGGGGGAGCAGGCGGAGCCAGCGGGGCGCGGAGCTGTCGCGGCTGCCGGATTGCCCGGCTGGGCAAGCGTGCGGAGACCCGAGAATTCGCTGTACCGCAGGGGGTGGCGCGGCAGTGGGGACCGATGCCGTTGCGGCAGCGGAAAGACAGCGTTTCCCGAGGTCGGAGAGCTGCGAAGCCCGTGAAAAGAACCCGTCGGATTGCTGATAAGACAACAGTTCCACGCGGTCCCGGCCGCTGCCGAACCAGGCGGGAAGGCAATCGGATTGGCTAATCCGACGCCCGGAGATAAATCCCCGCCGGGGGTAATTAAACCCCTCGGCGGCTGTCTCGGACGTCGCTTATGCCGGGACCGGGGATAAGTCCTGAGCGTCGCTCAGCAATACGGTCTCTATAGAATCCGCGGCCCGGCGAATGGCGGGCGGTCGCGCTTACGAGAAGGGCCCGGCGCGGCCGAAGCGACGCCGGGCCCGCGAAAAGATCAGCTCGCCGAAGGCACCGGAGCGGGAAGAGGACTCGGGTAATAATCCGCGCCCACCAGAACCGGTCCGTCGTCGCCGGGATGGAACGACAGGACCCACAGCGAGCCCTTCTTGCTCGGCACCACTCCGTCGCGGGCGGCGGGCAGCTCCAGGCCGTCCCGGTCCGCCAGAGCGCTCACCAGGTCCGGGATCACGCCGCCCTGGCTGCTGATGACGGGAGTGCCTCCCTCGGCCGCGATCGCCAGCAGGCGGCGGATTCCCAGCAGCGGGTCGGGCCAGTAGCCCTCCTCCGACAGCAGCGGCTCGTGCGCCACCTCGACGCCGAGTGCGTCCGCGACTCCGCCGACGGTCTGCACGCACCGCAGCCGCGGCGCGGAGAACACCCGGTCGGGGCCGAACAGCGGCAGCAGGTCCCGCAGCGCGGCCGCTTGGCGCTGGCCGGCTTCCGACAGCGGGCGGAGGTCGTCGTCGCCGGTCCAGTCCTCGCGTTTGCCGGCCTTGGCGTGGCGCACCAGCAACACCGTCGTCGGCGCGGGCGGGAGGGCGCAGAACTCGCGCAGCACCCGGACATCCGCCGGTCGCGTGAGCAACTGCTCGGCGGTGACCGGGTCCAGCCAGCGCAGTTCGTCGACCTCTTCGTTGGGCTCGAAGGCCCCGGAAACGGCTTCGCCGCTGAAGTAGTCGACGCTCTTGCGCAGCAGCCGTCCGTTGTTCTTCGCGGGGACCTCGTACCTCGTCTGCGCGACGTAGCGGCCCAGCACCGCGCGGAATCCGGTCTCCTCGGCGATCTCGCGCACCGCGGTGGCCGCGATCGTCTCGCCGGGGTCGACCTTTCCCTTCGGCAGCGACCAATCGTCGTAGCGGGGCCGGTGCACGAGGGCGACCTCGAACCCGCCCTCGGCGCGGCGCCAGAGCACCGCGCCGGCGGCCCGGACGTCCACGCTCATCCGACGGCCCCGTGCCGCTTCGCGAGTTCGAGCTGGTGATCGCGCACCTGCGAACCGGCGGCCGGGAACGGCTGCCATTCGCCCGAGGAACTGAGCACCCAGCAGCGCGTGTGCGGGTCGAGCGCCGAATCGAACACGTCGTCCAGCTGCCGCGTCAGCCGCGGGTCCTTGACCCGCACCAGCGCCTCGATCCGGCGGTCGAGGTTGCGGTGCATCATGTCCGCGCTGCCGATCCAGTGCGTGCCGCCCGCGCGGAAGTTGAACACCCGCGAGTGTTCCAGGAACCGGCCGAGGATCGAGCGGACGCGGATGTTCTCGCTCAAGCCTTCGACGCCCGGCTTCAGCGAGCAGATCCCGCGCACCACCACGTCGACCGGAACCCCGGCCTGTGACGCGTGGTACAGCGCGTCGATCACCTGCTCGTCCACGAGCGAGTTGCACTTGATCCGGATGCCCGCGTCGAGCCCGGCGCGCGCGAGTTCGATCTCCTCGCCGATCGCGCGCACGATGCCGCGCCGGATGCCGTGCGGCGACGTGAGGATCGTGCGGTAGGTGTCCTGGCGCGAGTAGCCGGTGAGGACGTTGAACAGGTCCGTGATGTCCGCGCCGATGCTCGGGTCCGCGGTGAGCAGGCCGAGGTCTTCGTACAGCCGCGCGGTCTTCGGGTTGTAGTTGCCGGTGCCGATGTGGCAGTAGCGGCGGATGGTCGAACCCTCCTGCCGCACCACCATCGACACCTTGCAGTGCGTTTTGAGGCCCACCAAGCCGTACACCACGTGCACGCCCGCGCGTTCCAGCGTGCGCGCCCAGGTGATGTTGGCCTGCTCGTCGAACCGCGCCTTGATCTCCACCAGCGCCACGACCTGCTTGCCCGCCTCGGCGGCGTCGATCAGCGCGTCCACGATCGGCGAATCGCCGGACGTCCGGTACAGCGTCTGCTTGATCGCCAGCACCTTCGAATCGGCCGCGGCCTGTTCGATGAACCGCTGCACGCTCGTGGAGAACGAATCGTACGGGTGGTGCACCAGGACGTCGCCCTCGCGCAGCGTCGCGAAAACGCTCTTGGGCGTCTCGCGTTCGCCGAACGCCGGATGCGTCGCGGGCACGAACGGCCGGTCCTTCAACTCCTTGCGATCGACCGCGGACAGCTGGAACAGGCAGGTGAGGTCGAGCAGCCCGGGCACCTCGACGACGTCCTCGGGGTCGACTTCCAGCTCGCGCAGCAGCAGTTCGAGCATGTGCTCGCTCATGTCCTGCGCGACTTCGAGCCGCACCGGCGGGCCGAACCGGCGCTGCGCCAGCTCGCGTTCCAGCGCCTGCAAGAGGTCCTCGTCGCGGTCTTCCTCGACCTCGAAGTCGGCGTTGCGGGTGACGCGGAAGACGTGGTGCTCGGTCACCTCCATGCCGGTGAACAGATCGCTCAGGTGCGCGGAGATCAGTTCCTCGAGCGGCAGGAAGGTCGCGGTCCGGCTGCCGCGTTCGGTTTCCACGCGCATCAGCCGCGGCACGTTGCTCGGCACCTTCACCCGCGCGAACCGTTCGAGCCCGCCTTGCGGATCCCGCACCGTGACGGCGAGGTTGAGCGACAGCCCCGAGATGTACGGGAACGGGTGGGCCGGGTCGACCGCGAGCGGCGTGAGCACCGGGAAGATCTGCTCGGAGAAGTAGCTCGACAGCCGGAGCTGCTCGGCCCCGGACAGGTCGGCCCAGCCGACGATCCGGATGTCCTGCTCGGCCAGTTGCGGGCGCAGGTGCTCCTTGAACGCGGCGGTGTGCCGCTCGACCAGGTCCTGGTTGCGCTTGGCGATGTAGTCCAGCTGTTCGCGCGGCGTGAGCCCGTCCGCGCTGCGCACCGACAGGCCGGTGCCGTCGCGCCGTTTCAGCCCGGCGACCCGGACCATGTAGAACTCGTCCAAATTGGACGCGAAAATGGCGAGGAACTTCGCTCGTTCGAGCAGCGGCTGCGATTCGTCCTCGGCCAGCGCGAGCACGCGGGCGTTGAAGTCGAGCCAGGACAGCTCGCGGTTGAAATAACGGTCGTCGGGAAGCGACTCGACGGCGGTGGGCGCGGACGTGACGGCGGGCGGGGCCGACGGAACGGAGCGGAATTCCTCGCCGCTCTCGGTCGTGGTCCGGCGCGGCCGCACGGCGGCCTTGGAGACGGCGGGCGGCGCGGAGGGCTTCTTCGCCGTGGTGCGCAGCGCGCTCGACGCGGCGGTCTTGCGCTTGGCCGGTTTGGCGGTGTCTTCCGCCGGAGCCGCCTTGGGTTTCGCCTGACGGGCTGCGGCGGAGTCGGCGTTCCCGCGCGAGGTCGTCTTCCTGCCCGCGGAGCGCGGTGCCGGGGACGAGGGGGTCGCGCTGCTGCCGCTTTTCACGCGCCGCCGGGCCGGAGTGCTGCCGTCTTCTGTGCTCACGCTGCCCATTGTTCACTACGAAGCCGCGGTTTGCGCAGGCCGCGATGAAGGTCGAGTGAACACGTCAGCGCAATTGCGCCCGTTCGGCCGGGAGCAATGCTGCCGTGCGCTTCCCGAGACCCAGCTTCGCGGCGTGGCGGAGATCATCTTCGGTGTCGACGTCGCTGCGCAGCGAAGGCAGCGCTTGGGTGAGCGGAATCGCACCGGACGCGCGATGCAGTTGCGCGGAGCCGGCGCCGAACCGCGGGTCGAGAGGTTTCCCCGGAGCGGACAGCAACAGCGTGGTCCCGGTGCCCTGCCGGTCGAACACCACCGCGCGGCGGCCGGCGGCTTCGGTCAGCGCCTGCTCCAGATCCACCGCGCGCAACGCCGGAAGATCCGCTTGGAGCGCGCCGACTACTCCGTCCGGCGCGTCCGCGCGCAGCAGCTCCGCACCATGGCGCAGCGCTTCGTTGAGCCCGCCGCCCGCGGGCTCGGCGACCAGTTCGACGCCGAGACCGGCCAATTCGGACAGCGCGGCCGGATCGGCGGTGACGACGAGCACGCGCCGGACCCCGGCGACCGACGTGACCGCGGCCAGGGTGTCGCAGGCCAGCGCCAGCACCAGCTCCGAGTGCCGGTGCTCGGCGACCGCCCCGCGCAGCCGGGACTTGCCCGTGCGCGGCGGTTTCAGCGGCATGACCAGGTCTGCGTCCACCTGTCCATCTTTACCCGAAACCCGCCGGACGCGTGCATGAGCGCACCCTCCCTGGACTGCGCGAACCGGCGGGCGGCAGGATCACCCGGAGCAGAGGCGACCCGAGGAGGAGAACTGTGGCACGGCGTGAGAAGGGCGGATTCTGGGTGGGGCTGGCCGCCGCCGCGTTCTACCCGCTGACCGCGATCGGCAAGCGGGTGTACCTCGGCGCGGAGAAAATCCCCCGGCAAGGGCCCGCGATCCTGGTGATGAACCACATCTCGCACCTGGACCCGGCGGTCGACGCGGTGTTCGTGCACCGGCAGAAGCGGGTGCCGCGGTTTTTCCTCAAGGCGAGCCTGAAGGACGTGCCGGTCTTCGGCCGGATCGTGACCGGGTCCGGGCAGATCCCGGTGGCGCGCGGGTCGAGCGCGGCCGGCGACAGCCTCAAGGCCGCGCACCAGGCGCTCGAGGAGGGCAAGGTCATCGTGATCTACCCCGAGGGCACCATCACGAAGGACCCGCTGGGCTGGCCGAAGGAGGCCTACAGCGGCGCGGCGCGGCTGGCGCTGCAGAACGACGTGCCGGTGATCCCGATCGCGCGCTGGGGCACGAACAAGATCTTCAACGGCTACACCAAGAAGTTCACGCCGTTTCCGCGCAAGACGGTGACGCACCTGGTCGGCGACCCGATCGACCTGTCCGCGTACCGGGGCGGGAACCCGCGCAGCGCCTCGATGCTGCGCGAGGTCACCGCGGTGCTGATGGACGAGGTGACCCGCCTGCTGGTGGAGATCCGGCAGGAGGAACCGCCGGTGAAGAAGCCGGAAACGGACGCTGTTTCGGAAACCAAGGCGGAGACCGAGAAGCCGGAGGGCGGTGCCTGATGGCGGGTTTCGCCGCCGACGTGCAACGGGTCACCGTGCTCGGCGCGGGTTCGTGGGGCACCGCGTTCGCGAAGGTGCTCGGCGACGCGGGCCGGGACGTGACGATGTGGGCGCGCCGGGAAAGCGTCGCGGAGGAGATCCGGGAGCGGCACACCAACGAGTCGTATCTGCCGGGAACGTCGTTGCCGGAGCGGATAACCGCGACTGCCGACGCCGCCGCGGCTTTGGACGGCGCGCAGGCGGTGATGGTCGGGGTGCCGAGCCAGAGCCTGCGCGCGAACCTCACCGGCTGGCAGCCGCTGCTGCCGCCGGAAGCGATCCTGGTCAGCCTGGCCAAGGGCGTGGAACTGGGCACGCTCAAGCGGATGAGCGAGGTGATCGCCGAACTCGCGCGCGTCGATCCGGGCGAGATCGTGGTGGTGTCCGGGCCGAACCTGGCTCGCGAGATCGCCGACGGGCAGCCTGCCGCCGCGGTGGTCGCGTGCGCCGATCACGAGCGGGCGAAAGCGGTGCAGCAGGCGACGTCGAACCAGTATTTCCGGCCCTACACCAACACCGACGTGGTGGGCTGCGAGCTGGGCGGCGCGTGCAAGAACGTGATCGCGCTCAGCTGCGGGATGGCCGCCGGAATGGGCCTCGGCGCGAACACGACGGCGACGCTCATCACGCGCGGTCTCGCCGAAATGGCGCGGCTCGGCGCGAAACTCGGCGCGGACCCGCTGACCTTCGCCGGGCTCGCCGGGCTCGGCGACCTGGTGGCGACGTGCTCGTCGCCGTTGTCGCGCAACCGCACCTTCGGCGAACGGCTCGGCCGCGGCGAGACGCTGGCCGAAGCTCAGGCGGCGGCCGGCGGGCAGGTCGCGGAGGGTGTCGCGTCGTGCTCGTCGATCCGCGAACTAGCCCAGCGGGCCGGGGTCGACATGCCGATCACGGACGCGATGTTCCGGGTGTGCCACGAGGGCGTCGACCCGCGGCAGGCGGGCGCGGAGCTGCTCGGGCGGTCGCGGAAGCCGGAGTGGAGCTGAGCCTCGTGAGTGCTCGCGCCGGTGAGAACCGGCGTCGCCACTCACGAGGTCCGAGGTGTGAACCCGCCCTCACCAGGCGCGGTCCAGGGGGTGAGACGGGTTGACCGGGCGGTCCGGGGCTGGTTCTCTGTGCGGCATGCTGACGTGCCAGATGACGATGCGGCCGGGGTCTGCCGACCTCCGCCCCGTCATGGGCATGTCGTGTCGCTGTTGTCGGTGAACCCAGCCCGGCCCAGCTCGACACCCGCTCTTTCTTCCCGTGAGGACTTTCTTTCATGTTCGCCGTTCCGGACAACACCCTGCTGCGTCCCGAGAACCCCGCCCTGCGCCACCCGGTCCGCGTCGCCGTCGACGTGGCCGCCGACCGGGAACGCTGGGGCAGCCTGCTGCGCTACGACCCCGACGAGCGGTTCTCCGCGCTGGTCGAACGCACTGAGGACCAGGAGATCTGGCTGCTCAGCTGGCTTCCCGGCCAGTACACCGACCTGCACGACCACGCCTTCGCGACCGGCGCGTTCACCGTCGTGTCCGGGCGGCTGACCGAAACCGTCGCGCGGCGTGCCCCGGGCGGGCGCGCGGTGACCGAGGTGCACGGATTGAGCGCCGGGCAGTCGCGGGTGTTCGGGCCGGGCTACGTGCACGAGGTGCGCAACGACGGCCCGGACCCGGCGATCAGCGTGCACGTCTACCGCCAGGGCGGCCGGCAGATGCGGTCGTACCAGGCGAATCCGGTGGACGGCCCGTCCCGGGCGTGATCAGCGGTCGAGGTCTCCGCGCAGCCTGAACTGCCGTTCGATCTCCTCCCGGCCGACGCCCGCGGCCAGCAGAACCTGCAGCAGGATCCGCGATTTCCGCGGGCACAGCCAGCCTGCCATCGTCGCGCCCATCCGGATCAGGCTCGATTCGGACCCGTGAAACCCGTACGTGCTGCGGAAAGTCGGGCCCGCGCCGGTCCTGGACGCGACGACGACCGGCACTTCCGCCGCCGCGATCACGTCCGCCGTCGAGGTCGACACATGTCCGACGCCGTTGGCGGCGACCACCACGCCGCGCGCGCCTCCCTTGAGCACCAGCGAAAGCAGTTCGCCCGAATCGTCGAGACCTGATTCCAGCAGCGGAACGAGATCGACATGCTCGGCTCCCGGCAGCACCGGCAGGCGCGGCGGCGACGGGTGGAAGTAGTGCACCGCTCCCTCGGCGACCATGCCGAGCGGGCCCGCGGGCCGCGACGAGAACGTTTCGACGTGGCTGGAATGCGTCTTCCGCACCCACCGCGCCGCGTGCACGTCGTCGTTGAACGCGACCAGCGCGCCCCGGCCGCGGCTGCGCGGATCGGCGGCGACGGTGAGCGCGGCGAGGATGTTGGCCTGTCCGTCCGGGCTGGGCAGGCTCGGATTCCGCATCGCGCCGGTGATCACCACCGGCGCGTCGGACGGCCACGTGAGGTCGAACAGGTACGCCGTTTCCTCCAGCGTGTCCGTGCCCTGCACCACCACGAGACCGTCCGCGCCCGCCTCGATCTGCTCGATGCCCCACTGCCGCGTCCGGGCGAGCGTCGCGTAGTCCATCGACGAACTCGAGACCCCGGCGAGCGTCGCGGCGGTGACCTCCATCGGCAGCCGGGAACCGAGGTCTCCCAGCAGGTCCTCGGCGCTCAGTCGCGGCACGACGCCGTCTTCGATCGAACGTCCGGGAGCCATCGAGATGGTGCCGCCGAGCGCGGCGACGGCGATGCGAGTCATGCCCCGCACTCTATGCGGGACGTCGCGCCTGCAGGGTGTAGCTCGCGGCGATCCGGCGCGGGTTGTCGCGCAGCCGCCATTCGCCGCCCCCGGCCTCTTCCATCTCGTTCGGCAGCGCGTTCCACGCCGCGGTGTCGTGCTCGGTCAGCCCGGTCAGGATCAGGCCCTGGTCGAGCAGCGCGGTGACGATCTCGCCGAGCGAATGGTTCCAGCTGTGCGTGGTCGTTTCGCGCACCGGTTCGTCCGTGTCGACGTAAGTGGTGTCGTCGCTGAACACGAGCGGCTCTTCGTGCTCGAAGTAGTCGTATTTCGGCCACGCGCGTTCGGATTCCTCGTCGAGCGTCCACAGCATCGGGTGACCTTCGCGCAGGAAAAGCCGTCCGCCCGGCCGCAGCAAGCGCGCGACGACCTCCGCCCACGGCGCGATCTTCGGCAGCCAGCAGAGCGCGCCGATTCCGGTGTACACCAGGTCGAACGCGTTCTCGCCGAACACTTTCACCGCGTCGTAGACGTTCGCCTCGTGGTAGTCGATGTCCGCGCCGGTGGCGTCCGCGAGCTTGCGCGCCTCGGCGAGCGACGCCGGGGAAAGGTCCAGACCAGAGACCTTGGCGCCGAGCCGGTGCAGCGACAGCGTGTCCGTGCCGATGTGGCACTGCAGGTGCACGGCGCGCAGCCCGGAAACGTCGCCTAGGCGCGGCTGGTCGAAGAGCACGATCTGGCTCAGGTGCGCGGGATCGGCCTTGAACTTGTCGAACTCGTAGTACGCCGAGCGCGCGTGGATCGGCGCCCGGTCGTCCCAGTTGGCGCGGTTGATCTCGAACGAATCGGTCACGCCTTCTCCGCCGCGCTGCGCAGGACACAGAACTCGTTGCCCTCTGGATCCCGCAGGACAGCCCAGCCGCTGCCGTCCTCGCGACGGTGATCGGAATGCAGCGTCGCGCCCAGCTTGAGCAACCGGTCCACCTCCTCTTCGCGGGGCACGTCCGGCGTCAGGCACAGGTGCAGCCGGTTCTTGGTCGTCTTGGGCTCCGGCACCGCGATGAACAACAGCGTGACGCCGGAGTCCAGCGTGATGCCGATCTCCTCCTCGCCCGGTTTGTCGTCCTCGCCGACCGGGCGGCCGGTCACCTGGGTCCAGAACTGGGCCAGCTTCCACGGGTCGGCGCAGTCAACGGTGATGTTGTCCACTACGGAAGTCATCGGGCTCCTCGGATCGGGGTGGATTCCGGTCCGGAGTCTGCCCGGAATGCCCGATGCGCGCGACAGGTTTCCTGTCGAGTCGCTGTCAGCCGGGCCTTCGGCTCGCGCGCCCGCGCGAACGTCGCGGAGGATGGCGGGGTGGAGAACCCGAACCCGGTGCGGCTGCTCGTCGTGGACGACGAGCCGCACATCGCCGACCTGGTCGCGACCGTCGCCCGTTACGAGGGCTGGCAGGCCGTGACGGCCGGGTGCGGCGCCGACGCGCTCGCGCGCGCCGCGGAGTTCGCTCCCGACATCGTCGTGCTCGACCTCATGCTGCCTGATTTCGACGGGTTCACCGTGCTCGACAAGCTGCGCGAGAAGCACAACGAGGTCCCGGTGGTTTTCCTGACCGCGAAGGACGCGACCGCCGACCGCATCGCCGGCCTCACCCGCGGGGGTGACGATTACCTCGTCAAGCCGTTCTCCGTCGAGGAGCTGATGGCGCGGCTGCGCGCGGTGCTGCGGCGGACGTCCGAAAAGCCGGACACTCGCACGGTCGCGTTGCAGGTGGGCGATCTCACGCTGGACGAGGAAACGCACGAAGTCCGCCGTGGTGGTCAGCTCGCCGAACTGACGCCGACTGAGTACGAACTGTTGCGTTACCTGATGCGGCGCTCGCCGGCGGTGCTCACGAAGGCGCAGATTCTCGATCACGTGTGGGAGTACGACTTCGGCGGGCGGTCCAATGTGGTCGAACTCGCGATCTCGCGGCTGCGGCGCAAGCTCGACGCCGAGGCCGAACCGTTGATCCACACCGTGCGCGGCGTCGGGTATTCCGTGCGACAGGCGGAGCGGTGAACCGGATCGGGCGCTGGGCTCGCCGGTGGTACCGGGCTTGGCGCGCCTCGAGGCTGGGCACGCGGCTGGCGTTCGGGCTGGGTGCGCTGTCGCTGGTGGTGTTCGCGATCGTCGGCGCGCTGACCGTCGAGCTGATGCACGACTATCTCAACCGGCGCCTCGACGAGCAGCTCAAGACCAGCCAGGTCGCGCAGGTGCCGCATCTGCGCGAATCGAAGGACAATCCGGAAGTCGTCTACTCCTGGTATTCGGCGGTTTTCGACGTCCGGGAAGGGCATGCCGTCCCGCAGCCGGGCAGCACGCTGCCGAACGACGTCCGGCCGCTGGCGCAGGTCGCCGAAGAGGCGACCGGCGGCGACCAGTTCCGCACGATCGCCTTGCCGGGCCAGGGTTCTTACCGCGTGCGGGCCTGTCCGGTGGAGACTTCGCAGAACGGGACCGGCACCGTGCTGCTGAGCGCCGCGCCGCAGGCTGACCTCGACAACACCGTGCAGCAGCTGATGTTGATCGAAGTGATCGCGTTCCTGATCGCGCTGGCGATTCTCGTTGTCGCCGGTCGAGTGGTGCTGCGGCGTGGATTGCGGCCGTTGTCCGACATGGCCGGTACCGCGCACGACATCGCTTCGCACGACCTCACCGCGACCGCGGATTTGCCGGTGCGCGCGTCCGGCACTGGCGGTGGCGCGGAGGTGGAGGAGTTGCGGACGGCGTTCAACTTGATGTTGAGCCACATCGAGTCTTCGCTGGCCGCTCGGACGGAGGCGAACGATCGGCTGCGCCGGTTTGTCGCGGATGCTTCGCATGAACTGCGGACGCCGTTGACGTCGATCCGCGGCTATGCCGATCTTTTCCGTTACGCCGCCGCGAATGAGCCGGAGGAGCGCGAGGCGCACCTGGAGAAGATCCGGGCCGAGACCGCGCGGATGAGCGTGCTGGTGGACGATTTGCTGCTGCTCGCCCGTCTTGACGCGCGGGACGCGGAACCGCCGGTGCGTCCGCGGCGAATGGATCTCACCGAGGTCGCCGCGGCGGCCGCGGACGCGTTCCGGGCCGGTCGTCCGGGGTGTCCGCTGACGGTGTCGATTCCGGAGGAACCGGTGGTGCTGCACGCGGATCCGGCGCGGGTGCGGCAGGTTCTGGACAATTTGCTCGCGAACGCGGCCGTGCACACGGGCGAGGGAACTCCGGTGGAGCTGGCGGTGACCGCGGCGGACGGAATGGCGGTCGCCACCGTCACCGATGCCGGGCCGGGGATTTCGCCGGAGGACCAGCAGCGGATTTTCGACCGGTTCTATCGCGTCGACAACTCCAGGACCCGGGCCGCCGGCGGGACCGGGCTGGGGTTGTCGGTGGTGCATTCGCTGGTGGTGGAGCACGGCGGGACGGTTTCGCTGGACAGCCGTCCCGGGCGGACGGTGTTTACCGTGCGGTTGCCGCTGTCTTCGTGACGCGCGCGGCGACGTGGTCGGGCACGGCCCAGCCTGCTGGCAGGTCGGCGGAGGGTTCGGGTTCGCCGAACACAGTGCGCACGGGCAGCACTCCGGCCCAAGCGGCGTTCGCGGTGACGTCCTCAGGCTCGTCGTCCGGCCCTTCGGCGCGGAGCTTCACCGACGCCTCGGCCAGATCGAGCGCGATGACCGAAACCGCCGCGAATTCCTTCTTGTTCACCGCGCGCGCGTGCTCCCACGAGCCGGGGGAGAGGTGGTCGGTGAGCACGTGCAGGCCGCGCATCTTCTCCTCGGGGTCGGTCACCAACCGGGCCTTGCCGAGGATTACCGCGCTTCGGTAGTTGACCGAGTGGTTGTTCACGGAGCGGCAATAGACGATCCCGTCGAGCAGGGTCACCGTCACGCAAACGTCCGTTTCCCCGGCGGCGGCTCGCAGACTGGCCGCGCCCGTGGAACCATGCAAGTACAGGGTGTCGCCGTCGCGGCCGTATCCGGTGGGCAGCACCAGCGGGACGCCGTCGCGGACCACGCCGAGGTGGCAGATCAGCGCCTCGTCGAGCACGGCGTGCAGCGCGGCGCGCTCGCTGGCGGCGCGGTGGCGTTTGCGGCCGAGCGTGGTGCGTTCGGTGGGCGAAAGGCTGCTCATGCGTTCAGTGTGCGGCGGGCAAGTGGCTACGTTGAATGTCCACTTCTTCTACACTTGAGAAGTCCACTTCTCTGTAACGGAGGTCCGTCGTGTCCTACGCCGACACCGCCCTGCTGGTGAGCCTCGACCGCGACGCGGCCACTCCGCTGGCCGTGCAACTGGCCGACGCGCTGCGCGAAGCCGCAGCAGGCGGACACCTCCGCGGCGGAGACCGGCTGCCGTCCACGCGTGCGCTGGCCGAACGGCTCGGTGTCTCGCGCACGGTCACTTCCGCTGCGTACGAGCAACTCCACGCGGAGGGCTGGATCGCCGGACGGCACGGCTCCGGCACCTACGTGACTACTCCGCCGACTCGCGCCGCGGCGTCCGTCACGGTGCCCGGTTCGCTCCTCGCCGAGCCGGAATCGAGCCCGGTGCTCGACCTCACGCCGGGCGCGCCGTGGGCTGGCGGACTTGACCGTGCGGCGTGGCGGCGGGCGTGGCGCGCAGCCGCCGACCCTGAGCCGCTCACGCGCGCGCATCGCGCCGGGCTGCCGGAATATCGCGCGACTGTGTCGGAACACCTGCTGCGCCACCGCGGTCTGGCGGCGGGCTCGGTGCTGGCGACCGGCGGTACCACCGCGGCTGTCGTGGAGCTTGCCGCTGCGGTGTTGCGTCGAGGCGCGGTCGTTGCCTTCGAGGAACCGGGCTATCAGCGTGCGGTGCAAGCGTTCCGGCAGGCCGGGCTCACCGTCGTGGGTGTGCCGGTGGATGAGGAAGGCCTGCGCCCGGATGCGATTCCCGCCGGTGCGCGCGCGGTTTACTGCTCGCCCGCGCATCAGTACCCGATGGGCAGCCGGATGAGCGCGGCCCGGCGCGTACAGCTCGTGGAACGCGCTCGCGCGGAAGGCATGCTGGTCATCGAGGACGACTACGACGGCGAGTTGCGCTTCGACGTCGCCCCGCTCCCGATGCTGGCCGCGCTCGCCCCGGATGTCGTCGTGCACCTCGGGACCACCAGCAAAATCCTCACCCCGACGCTCGGCGCGGGCTGGCTCGTCGCGCCCGCCGCGGTCGCGGACTCCGTTCTGGCGTACCGAGATCTCACCGGCACGCGTCCGTCTCCGGCGGGGCAGCGGGTGCTGGTCGAGCTGGCGCGCACCGGCGATTTGGGACGGCACCTGCGGAAGCTGCGCCGCGAAATGGCCGAACGCCGGACGGTGCTGGTGGCCGCGCTGTCGAACGCCGGGATCCCGTTCGTCGGCGACGACGCCGGCGCGCATCTGGTGGTGCCGACGGAAAGCGCCGAGGCGGAGGCGCAGTTGATCGCCGCGGCGGAAAAGCATTCGGTCCGGCTCGACGGATTGGCGCGCCATTTCGCCGGGACGCCCACGATGCACGGCATCGCGCTGGGGTACGCGGGGTGCTCGCGGGAGGCGTTGATGGCCGCGGTGCCGACCTTGGTCGATCTTCTCCGCTGAGCTGGAGCCGAGTCCGGGGGCCAGCCCTACCTCCGGTCCGCCGGTCAGCTTCATGGTGCCGGATCCGCTGCTCGGCGAGGCTTTTGCCGATCAGTTCGGAGCACGGAGGAGCGCGGGATGACTCGGCGGATTCGGTGGGCGGCGGCAGCGATCGCGGCCGTGACGTTGGCGATGTTCGCCGCACCAGCCTCGGCACAAACACCAGACACGGCAGTAGCGCACCTGCGGGAAGAACTGGCCGGAGGGCCGCCGTCGTCCTACGCGTTGGTCTCCCCGGACGGCACCGTGACGACCGGCGCGGTCGGCTCCGACGTGACCCCGCAGTCGCCGTTTCTCCTTGGCTCGCTGAGCAAATCGTTCACCGCCACGGCCGTCATGCAGCTCGTCGAAGCGGGCAAGGTCGGCCTGGACACCCCGATCACCGCCTACCTGCCGTGGTTCCGCACCGCCGGAGAGAACAACCCGATCACCGTGCGGCAGTTGCTGAACCAGACCAGCGGCCTGCCGACCGATGCGGGCACTGTCGACCTCTACGAGCCGGAAACCACGCTGGAGCAGCGTGTCCGAGCACTCGCCGATGTCGTCCCGGTGTCCCGGCCCGGCACGACTTTCCACTACTGCAACAAGAACTACGCGACGCTGGGCCTGATGGTCGAGCAGGTCTCCGGCCAGAGCTACGCCGACTACCTCAAGGCGCATGTCCTCGCTCCGCTTGGCATGCACCGGACCTTCACCAATCTCGCCGACGCCCGCCGAGAGGGTTTGATCGAGGGCTCGTCGGTGCTGTTCGGGCTGAACGTGCCGATGGAAACGCCGGATTTCACCGGTGCCCGGCCGGACGGCTACCTGGTTTCCACCGCCGAGGACCTCAGCCACTACCTGACCTTCCAGATGACCGGTGCCTACCGCGGTGCCCGGCCGCTGTCCGCCGAAAGCCTGCGGCTCATGCACAGCGCGGCGGTCCCCACCGGTGAAGACCACGCGATCGACGGCATCGACCACTACGGATTCGGCTGGGGCACCGGCACCCTCAACGGCCAGCCGGTCGTCCAGCACGACGGCGACCTGACCCGCTACCACGCCAACCTGGGATATCTGCCGGACCGTCACGTCGGCCTGGCGGTGCTGACCTCGCGCAATCCGGTCCTGCTGGACAACGGCGCGCCGTTCCACCACACGCTCGCGATGCTCGCGGGCGCACCGGCTCCGGAAATCGGCAACGGTTTCCTGCTGACCTACGGCATCATCGACGGCCTCGCCCTCCTGGTCCTCGTCGCGATGGTTTTGGCGACCCGCCGACAGCTCCGGCGCGCCCGGAATCTGCCGGAACTCTTGCGGGACAAGGGTTTCGGCCGGGTAGCGGTGCGCCCCCTGGTCGGACATCTGGTGGCGGCAGCAGCGCTGTACGCGGCGGTGTTCGTCGGTGTCGGCATGCTCAGCTACGGCGGCTGGCTGCCGGTGGACGTGGCGTTCCAGACGCTGCCGGACTTCACCGTCCTCGTGCTGGCCGGGATGGCGTTCCTCGCGGTACGAGGAGTGGTGTGGTTCGCGCTGGCTTCCTCGCGGACTCGCCGACCAGCGGCTCGACCCTCGCGACCAGCGCAGACACCCCCGGCACGCGCTGTTGGCGATGCTCACCCGGTACGGTGACCGGCTATGAGCGCTGAAAAGATCCGGGTCGCGGTCGTGTTCGGTGGCCGCAGCAGCGAGCACACCATCTCGTGCCTGTCCGCGGGCAGTGTGATCTCGAACCTGGATCCGGACCGCTTCGAGGTGCTCCCGGTCGGCGTCACGCCGACCGGCGGCTGGGTGCTCGGCACCGGCGACCCGAACCAGCTCAGCATCCAGGGCCGCGAGCTGCCGACGGTCGAGTCCGGCCGCGCGCTCGTGCTCGCCGGCGACCCGACCAGCCGCGAGCTGCGCACGGTCGACCCGGGCCAGGCCACCGAGGTGCTCGGCACCGTCGACGTCGTCTTCCCGGTGCTGCACGGCGCCTTCGGCGAGGACGGCACCATCCAGGGCCTGCTCGAACTCGCCGACCTCCCGTACGTCGGCCCCGGCGTGCTCGCCAGCGCGGCGGCGATGGACAAGGAATACGCGAAGAAGCTGCTCGCCGCGGAAGGGCTGCCGGTCGGCACCTACGCCGCGCTGCGCCGCGGACAGTCCACTTTGGCCGAACAGGACCGCGAACGCCTTGGCCTGCCGGTGTTCGTGAAGCCCTCGCGCGCCGGTTCGTCGGTCGGCATCTCCCGCGTCGCCGACTGGGCCGACCTGGACGCCGCGATCGACCTGGCCCGGCGCACCGACCCGAAGGTGCTCGTCGAGGCGGCGGTGCGCGGGCGCGAGGTCGAATGCGGCGTGCTGGAATTCCCGGACGGCCGCGTCGAGGCGTCGCTCCCGGCCGAGATCCGGGTGCTCGCCGAGGGCGAGGACGCCTGGTACGACTTCGAAACCAAGTACCTCGGCGAGGACGCCGAGCTGGACATCCCGGCCAAACTGGACGACGCGCTCACCGACCGGCTGCGCGCGATGGCCGTCGAGGCGTTCCGCGCGCTCGACTGCCAGGGCCTCGCCCGCGTCGACTTCTTCGTGACCGAGGAGGGCGACCTGGTGATCAACGAGGTCAACACGATGCCCGGCTTCACCACGAAGTCCGCCTACCCGAAGATGTGGGAGGTGACCGGGGTGGATTATCCGACCTTGCTGTCGACGCTGATCGACACCGCGCTCGCCCGGGGCACCGGCCTGCGCTGAGGTGCGGGGCTAGGTTTTCTCCAGCCGTCCAGTGAGCGGAAGCAACACCAGCGGGAGCACGACAGCCGCGGTGAGCGCGGCTGTCAACGGCACGCGTTCGCCGGGCGTGAGATGGTGCAGCAGCTGGAGATGGATCACCAGATGCGGCGCGGCGAACGTCAGGTACACCGCGAGCGCGGTGCGGGCCAGGCTCCGGCGTGCGGCGAAGAAGCTCACACCCAGCACCACCGAGGTGGCCAGGCTCATCGCGCCGTAGTCCATCATCAGATGCGCGTTGTAGGGCATGCGCATGCCCACCCAGGGAATGTCGAAGAACGAGCGCGGCGACCACAGCGCCCAGTTCCCCACGGCGAACTGCGCCGCCGCGAGGAAGGCCAAGCCCGCGCGCAGCCAGGCACGGGCGTTCATGCGGCGAGGAACTGGTCGAAGGTGATCCGGCCGTCGGCGTGGCCGGGGCTCAGATGGCCCCCTTCGCGGTAGCCGCGGATGGCCGCCCCGGGCATCGGCACCGGCAGCACCGGCCGCCGGAGGGCGCGCGAGCGCGCGTAAGCGCGGGCCAGATCGGCGGCGGGACGCACCTCGGGTCCGCCCAGGTCGGGTGCCCGCCCGGCAGGCGCACCGACCAGCGTGGCCAGGCGGGCGGCCACGTCTGCGGTGTCGACGGGCTGGAAGCTGACCCCGCGGGGCATCACGATCATCGGCAGCCATCGCTGGCTCGTGCACATCCAGGCGACGAGTTCGTGGAACTGCGTCGTCCGCTGGATCGTCCACGGCAGACCGGAGCGTTCCACCAGCTGCTCGCAAGCCAGTTTCGCGCGGTAGTACGACAATTCCACCCGGTCGACGCCGACGATCGACACGTACAGCAGATGCGGCCGCCCGGTTCGCGCCGCCGCTTGGACGAGATTGCGGGTGCCGTCGATGTCCGAACGACCGTTTCCGGTCGCGCAGTGGACGATCGCCTCGACGCCGTCGAGCGCGTCGTCGAGGCCTTCGCCGGTGAGCAGGTCGCCGCGGCGGGTTTGCTCGTCTGCGGGAGCGCGGCGGCTCAGGACGCGGACGGCGTGACCGTCCGCGGCGAGACGCGGAACGAGCGCGCGGCCGAGCCGGCCGGTGCCGCCCGTCACCAGGATCAAGTTCGTCATGAGTCGATTCCTCCGGGGAGAGCGAGTGTCCCCGTTAAGAACCGGACAGGCCTTCCGAACGTGACAACGCCCGGAGTTTGTCCGGATTGGCGACGATGCGAATCCCGGTGACCCGGCTGTCCGACGTCTCGGGCACCAGCACGCCCACCAGCGTCCCGCCCGCACGGGCCAGCAGCCCCGGCGAGCCGTTCACTTCCGCGGCCGACAAGGTCGTCTCCGGACCGGCGAGGCGGAACGATCCCGCCAAGTAGCGCGCCACCTTGTCGATGCCGGAAATGGGCCGCCGGGCCGCGCCGACCTTGCCGCCGCCGTCCACCCACACGGTCACGTCCTCGGCCAGCACCTTCTCCAGCCCTGGCACGTCACCCTGTTCCGCCGCGGCCAGGAACCTCTCCACCAGGTCGCGGCGAGGGGACGTCCGGCGAGCGGAACCGTCGCTGGCCTCGGCCAGGCGCCGGCGCGCTCGGGCGTACAGTTGCCGGGAATTCGCCTCGGTGGAATTGATGACCTCGGCCGTCTCCCGATGGCTGTAGCCGAAAGCTTCGCGCAGGACGAACACCGCGCGTTCCACGGGGTTCAGGTTTTCCAGCAGCACCAGGAAGGCCAGCGAGACGATCTCCCGCTGCTCGACGCGGTCCAGCGGGCCGAGAGCGCCGTTCTCGGTCAGGACTGGCTCCGGCAGCCAGAAACCGACGTAGTTCTCCCGCCGCGCCCGCGCCGACGTCAACCGGTTCACACACAGGTTGGTGGCGACTTTGGCCAGCCACGCCCACGGCGACGCGACCGTGTCGGCCCGGTGCCAGCGCAGGAAGGTGTCCTGGACGACGTCTTCGGCCTCCTCGGCGGAACCCGTCATCCGGTACGCCAGCCCGAACAGTTTCGAACGGTGCCGTTCGAACTCCTCAACCGTCACGCCCGCCAGCCTCTCAGAAGCCGCGCCGCGACCTCGGGCGCGGCGATTTACGATGATCCCCGCACACCCCCGGCCCGGTAAGGAAAACAGCGCGTGCAGATCGCTTCCCGTCTCGACCGGCTCCCGGTCACCCGGCGGCACCGGTACTTCGTGGCAGTGGTCGGCATCGCCACTTTCTTCGACCTCTACGACCTGTTCCTCGCCGCCACCATCAGCACCGTCCTCACCAAGGAATTCGGTGTCACCCCGACGACGCTGAAGTACGTCCTGGCGTCGGCGTTCGTCGGCGCGTTCGTGGGCGCGGTGTTCCTCGGCAGGCTGGCCGACCGCTTCGGCAGGCGGCGCGCGTTCCTGCTCACACTGGGCCTGTACTCGGTGTTCACGCTGCTCGGCGCGTTCAGCACCGACGTGTGGATGCTGGTGATCTGCCGCTTCATCGCCGGGATCGGCATCGGAGCGGAGTTGCCGGTCGCCGACGCTTATCTCGCTGACCTGCTGCCCGCCCGCGCCCGCGGTCGCGCGACAGCCTGGGCTTACACGATCGGTTTCTGCGGTGTTCCCGCCGCTGGCTTCCTCGCCCGCGCGCTCGTCGGCCACGCGCCGCTCGGCGTTGACGGCTGGCGCTGGCTGTTCGTGATCGGCGCCTTGGGCGCGGCGGTCGTGTGGGCGCTGCGATTCACGTTGCCGGAATCACCGCGTTGGCTTGCCGCACAAGGCAGAATCGGCGAAGCGGACGAGATCGTGCGCAAGCTCGAAGCGAGCGCGCCGCAGCCATTGCCCGAACCGGAGCCGGAACCGCCCGCGCCCGAACCGGTGCGCGCGTCGGCGTTGCTGCGTCCGCCGTGGTTCCGCCGCACGGCGATGCTGTACGTGTTCCAGCTGCTGCAGTCGTTCGGCTACTACGGTTTCGGCTCGCTGGTGCCGATTGTGCTGGCGGCCAAGGGTTTCAGTCTCGTCAGCTCGCTGACCTTCGCCGCGCTCACCTTCCTCGGTTATCCGATCGGTTCCGCGCTGTCCATCCCGATCATCGAGCGGCTGGAACGCAAGTGGCTGATCGTCGCGAGCGCGGCGGCGATGGCGGTGTTCGGGCTGGCCTTCGGCTACGCCACCTCCGGCGTGCTGATCGCGGTGTTCGGGTTCTGCTACACCGCCGTCAGCAACGTCTTCTCCAACGCCTTCCACACCTACCAAGGCGAACTGTTCCCGACGTCGCTGCGCGGAACCGCCGCCGGTTCGGCCTACGCGCTGTCCCGGCTGGCGACGGCCGCGATGCCGTTCGTGCTGCTGCCGATCCTGCATTCGGCGGGCGCGACGACGATGTTCGCCGTGGTGGCGGGCGCGATGGTGCTGCTGATGATCGACGTGGCGGTGCTCGGGCCGCGCACCACCGGCGAATCGCTGGAGACGATCGCGGCTAGAACTTCAGGGGCTTGACCGGCAGCTTCGCCGCGACCGCGTCCGAAATGGTCTGCAGCGGACCCGTTCCCGCGCTCTTCGGCACGGTCAGCGCCAGGTAGACCGGCCGGTCGACGGCGTACCAGGTGGCCGAATCGCCCTGCTCGACCTGCAGCCACTGCACCTTGTCGACCACGCGCAGCGGCGAGGTCTGGGTGAGGTCCGGCGGACGTTCGAGGCCGCAGCGCAGCACCACCGGATCCGGTTCGCCCCACGCGACAGTGGCCTTCGGCGCGGGCTCGGCGAGCGTGCGCGGCGACAGTTCCTTGCCGTTCGAGGTGAGCGTGGCCGGGACCCCGGCGATCAGCTTCGCGCAGTCCGGCGACCCGGCCTGCGGCGCGGGAACGGAAACGAGCGCGAGCGGCTGGTTCGGGTCGGGCTGCCCGGAGGAGCTCTTCGTCAGCGCGACGACCGCGACCGCGACCGCCAAAGCGGCCACGAGCAACGACGCGGTGACGAGGACGACCTTCGGCGGAGCCCCGGTGTCGGTGTCTGCCACCGCATCAGTGGACCACGCGTCAGAGGTGGACGACCGGGCAGGTCAGCGTGCGCGTGATCCCTTCCACGTTCTGCACGCGGGCGACGACGAGCTGGCCGAGCTGGTCCACTGTGTCCGCGGCGGCGCGCACGATCACGTCGTACGGGCCGGTGACGTCCTCGGAGCTGGTCACGCCCGGGACCCCGGCGATCTCCGCAGCCACCGCGGCCGCTTTGCCGACCTCGGTCTGGATGAGGATGTATGCGTGGACCACGGCGTGCCCTTTCGTCGGTGGCGGTCGAGTCGAGGTAGGAACGGTGTAGACGGTGTAGGGAACGTAGCGCCAGCCCTGGGAAAAACCTAGGGGATCCGATTGTCGGTGGCCGATCCGACACAGGCGAGGGAAACAGGAGGTGACCGGTGTCACCGGACGAGCACTCGGTGGCCGCGACAGGCGAGTTCGGCCTGATCCGGCGGGTCACCGAAGGACGCGAGCAGCCCGCGTCGACATTGCTGGGCCCCGGCGACGACGCGGCGGTTCTCGCCGCGCCGGACGGCCGCGTGGTCGTGACGACCGACGTCCTGGTGCACGGCGTGCATTTCCGGCTCGACTGGTCGAGCCCGGAGCAGGCCGGGCGCAAGGCGGTCGCGGTGAATCTGTCCGACATCGCGGCGATGGGAGCGAAGCCCACGTCGGTGGTCGTCGGGCTCGCCTGTCCGGCGGACACCCCGGCGCAGGTCGTGACCGAGATCATGGACGGGATGTGGGCCGAGGCGAAGACGGCGGGCATCGGGGTGTCCGGCGGCGATCTCGTGAGCGCGGATCAGCTCGTGATCAGCGTCACCGCATTGGGCGACCTCGAAGACCGCGAACCGGTGACCCGCTCCGGCGCGCGCCCCGGCGACGTGCTCGCGGTGTGCGGCCGGCTCGGCTGGGCCGCGGCCGGGCTCGCGGTCCTGCGGCGCGGATTCCGGTCGCCGGTCGGCGTGGTGAACGCGCAGCGCTGCCCGGAACCGCCGTACGCGGCCGGTCCGCAGGCCGCGCTCGCCGGCGCGACGGCGATGATGGACGTCTCCGACGGCCTGCTCGCCGATCTCGCGCATCTGGCCGCGGCTTCCGAGGTCGGGCTCGACGTGCAGACCGCGTTGCTCGAGGTGTCGACGCGGCTGAAGGAGGTCGGCAGCGCGCTGGGCGCGGACCCGCTGCAGTGGGTGCTGACCGGCGGCGAGGACCACGCGCTGGTCGCGACGTTCCCGCCGTTCGACGACCTTCCCGAGGGCTGGCGAAAGATCGGCGTGGTCACCATGCCCGGCTCCGGGGTCACCGTGGACGGCAAGGAGTACGACCAGCAAGGCGGCTGGGAGCACTGGCAGCAGTGATCCTTCATTAGGCTGATCGCGTGGACATCCGTGTCGTCGCCTTCGACCATCCCGACGCCGCCAAGCTGATGGCCGAGGTGCAGCTGGAGTACGTGCGCCGCTACGGCTCCGAGGACGAGACCCCGATGGACCCCGCGGAGTTCGCGCCGCCGCGGGGCCTGTTTCTGGTCGGATACCTCGACAACGCGCCGGTGGCGTCCGGCGCGTGGCGCGCGCACGACGGTCCCGCGCCGACGTTCCGGCCCGGCGATGTCGAGATCAAGCGGATGTACGTGGTCGAATCGGCACGAGGACGCGGTTTCGCCCGCGCGATGCTCGCCGAACTGGAACGCACCGCGGTGGCCGCCGGACGTCGCCGCGTCGTGCTGGAGACGGGCACCGAGCAGCCGGAGGCGATCGCCCTCTACCGTTCGTCGGGTTACGTCGAGATCCCGGCTTTCGGCTATTACGGCGACATGCCCGAAAGCCGGTACTACGGCAAGGATCTCGCGCACGACTGACCACTCTGATTCGGAGGCGGCTTTGGCCATCTACGCGCTCGGCGACCTGGTCCCGACCATCCACCCGGACGCCTACGTCCATCCCGACGCCACGGTGATCGGCGATGTCCGGATCGGACCGCGCGCGTCGGTCTGGCCGCAGACGGTGCTGCGCGGCGACCACGGGTACATCGAGATCGGCGAACGCTCGAACGTGCAGGACGGCTGCGTCGTCCACTGCACCGCGCGGCATCCGACGATCATCGGCCCGTCGTCGGCGGTCGGGCACGCGGTGCACATCGAGGGCGCGACGATCGGCACCGGCTGCCTGATCGCGTCGGGCTCGGTGGTGCTGAACGGAAGCGTGATCGAGGACGGCGGCATGGTCGGCGCGGGCGCGGTGCTGTCCTACGAATCGACGGTCGGCACCGGCGAGATCGCGCTGGGAGTTCCGGCGAAAACGCGGCCGAACAAGTCGTTTTCCGAAGACCAGATCGCCGCGGTGGTGGATTCCTATGTCCGGCGCGGAGCCCGGTTCCGCGCCGAGTTGCGCAGGCTGGACCCGCCACAGTGACCTCGGGCACGTGCCGCTAGGCTCGCGGGCCGTGACTGGACGACCGCTGGACGAAATCGTCGAAGCCGGCTGGGCGAAAGCCCTTGAACCAGTGGCCCCGCAGGTAGCCGCGATGGGGGAATTCCTCCGCGCCGAGATCGCCGCGGGCCGCACCTATCTTCCCGCGGGCGAGCACGTGCTGCGCGCGTTCAAGCAGCCGTTCGACGACGTCCGCGTGCTGATCGTGGGCCAGGACCCGTATCCGACGCCCGGGCACGCGGTCGGCCTGAGCTTCTCGGTGGCTCCCGACGTGCGGCCGATCCCGAAGAGCCTGATCAACATCTACCAGGAGTACTGCGAGGACCTGGGCCATCCGACGCCCGCCAACGGCGACCTGACTCCGTGGGCGGAGCAGGGCGTGCTGCTGCTGAACCGGTCGCTCACCGTGCAGCCGCACAAGTCCAACTCGCACCAGGGCAAGGGCTGGGAACAGGTCACCGAACAGGCGATCAAGGCGCTCGCCGCGCGCGGCGGTCCGCTGGTGGCGATCCTGTGGGGCCGCAACGCGCGGAACCTGCGGCCGATGCTCGGCGACGTCCCGTGCATCGAATCGGCGCACCCGAGCCCGCTCTCGGCGCGCAACGGCTTCTTCGGGTCGCGTCCGTTCAGCCGGGCGAACCAGCTGCTGACCCAGCAGGGCGCGCAACCGCTCGACTGGAAACTTCCCTGACGCGGCGTGTCCAGTTCCGGCGTCCGGCGCCGACCACCAGGGTAAGGAACGACTGAAACCCTGGAGGAACGCCATGACCGCCACCGTCACGTCCGCCGACGGCACCCCGATCGCCTTCGACACCTACGGCTCGGGTTCGCCGGTGCTGCTGGTCGGCGGCGCGGTGAACGACCGGACGACCGTCGCCGCGCTGGCCGCGGTGCTCGCCGACGCGGGATTCACCGCGGTCGCCTACGACCGGAGAGGCCGCGGCGACAGCGGCGACGCCCAGGTCTACGCGGTCGAGCGCGAGATCGACGACCTCGAGGTGCTGATCGAGGCCGTCGGCGGGTCGGCCGCGGTGTTCGGCCACTCGTCCGGCGCGATCCTGGCCCTGGAAGCGGCGGCGCGCGGCCTGCCGATCACGAAGGTCGCGGTGTACGAACCGCCGTTCATCGGCGACGACCGCCCGCGTCCCGCCGAAGACCTGGTCGACCGGGTGAGTGCCAGCCTTGCCGACGGCGACCGGGACACCGCGGTCGAGTTGTTCCTGGTCGAGGGGACCGGGACCCCGGCCGCGATGGTGGACTCGATGAAGGCCGCGCCGGTGTGGGGCTGGTTCGTCGGCCTGGCGCACACGCTGCCCTACGACCTGGCCGTCTGCGGCCGCGGCAACCACCTGCCAGCCGACCGGCTGGCCGCGATCACGGTGCCGGTGCTGTCGCTGTCGGGCGGCGCGGGGGAGGCGTGGATGACGTCGTCTACCAAGGCGGTCGCCGCAGCTGTCGCGCACGGGCGGTACGAGGAGGTCCCGGGGCAGGATCACGGGGTGCTGAACGCGCCGGAGTCTTTGCGGAAGGTTCTGGCGGACTTCTTGCGGTGACGAAAAAGGGGCGGGTGCCGAAGCACTCGCCCCTTTCCTGCAGCTATCGACTTCAGCCGCGAACGACCTTGCCGGCCTTGATGCACGAGGTGCAGGCGTTCAGGCGCTTGCGCTGGGACACGCCGACCTTCGCGTGCACAACCTGGATGTTCGGGTTCCACCGGCGGTTGGTACGCCGGTGGGAGTGCGAGACCGACTTGCCGAAGCCGGGTCCCTTGCCACAGACGTCGCACACGGCAGCCACGTCGAACTCCTCTGGATATGGGACAAAGAATGCGCGCCTGAACTTGCCAGGCAACTCGACCATAGTAACGAGTGGTCTCGGGGGCCTTGCCGCGGGGTCGTTACCCTCGCGGGGACCGGCTAGGAGGTTACGGGGTGCGGGTGCTGGACGCGGCGGCGGTGTCGGGCTGGGCGGCGGCCTCTGTGCGCAGCTTGGACAGGCTGCGCACGGCCATCGACGGCATCAACGTCTACCCGGTCGCGGACTCCGACACCGGCTCCAACCTGCTGTACACGATGACTGGCGCGCACGAGGCGCTCACCAGCGCGGAACCGGCCGACGCCGCCGAAGCGCTGGCGGTCCTGGCGCGCGGGGCGGTCGCACACGCGCGAGGCAATTCGGGCGTGATCCTGTCCCAGGTCGTGCGCGGGATGGCCGACTGGGCGGCGAACGGCGAGGACCTCGACGGCACCGGTCTCGCTGCCGCGCTCGGGCACGCGGACCAGGCCGCCACGGGCGCGGTCAGCAGGCCGGTCGCCGGGACGATGCTGACTGTCCTGCACGCCGTGGCCGCCGCCGTTCGAGGGACGACGCGGACGTTGCCCGAGGTCGCGCGCGAGGTCGTCACCGTGGCCGCGGCGGCGTTGGAGGAGACGCCCAAGCAGCTGCCCGCGCTGGCCAAGGCCGGGGTCGTCGACGCCGGGGGCCGCGGACTGGTCGCGGTGCTCGACGCGCTGGCGGGCGTGATCACCGGCGAAACCGAGGAACCCGGGCACGACCTGCGGGCCGTCGCTTCGCTGCCGGAGCAGGTGCCGTACGCGTGGGAGGTCATGTACTTGCTGGACGAGGTCGACGAGGCCCGGCTGCCGGCGTTGCGCAAGGAACTGAGCGGGTTCGGCGACAGCGTCACCGTGGCCGGCGACGGTTCGGGCAGCCACGCGGTGCACGTCCATTGCGCGGACATCGGCGCGGCCATCGAAGCCGGTCTGCAGCTGGGCAGGCCGCGAAAGATCAGGGTCGAGCCGCTGCTCACGCCGACGCCGATCGAACCGGGTGGCGGAATCGACCGGTCGGTCGTCGCGGTGGTGCGCGGCGGCGGGCTCGCCGAGCTGCTGCGGGCCGAGGGCGTCGCGGTGCTGGCGGTGCCGGAGGGCGAACTTCCCAGCGTCGAGGACATGATCGGGCTGTTCAACGAGGCGGCCGGGCAGCATCTGAGCGTGCTGCCGGGCGGGCCGGACCTCACCGCGGCCGCCGACACCGCCGCCGGGCATCCGATGGCGGGCGAACGCGACGTCGTGGTCATCCCGTGCTCGTCGCCGGTGCAGGTGCTGGCCGCGCTCGCGGTGCACGACGGCGACCGGCGGGTCAACGACGACGTCGTCGCGATGGCCGAGGCCGCGGGCGCGACCAGGCGTGGCGAGCTGCGGATCGCCCGGGAAGAGTCGCTAACCTGGGTGGGCCGGGCCCAGTCCGGCGACGTGATCGGTCTGGTCGACGACGAGGTGGTGCTGATCGAACCCGCCCCGGCGTCGGCGACGAATCTCGTCGCGGCCGCGGTCAGCGTGCTCAACCGGATGCTGGCGCTCGGCGGCGAGCTGGTCACCGTCCTGAGCGGGGCGGACGCTCCGCCGAGGGTGGCCGCGGAGCTCGCCGAGCAACTGCGGCTGGAGCACCCCGAGGTGGAGTTGACGAGTTACGCCGGCGGTCAAAGCGACGCTGTGCTGCTGATGGGGGTCGAATAATCATGGCCGGTCTTCGCGACAAACTCCCGCTGCTGCTGGGCGCGAAAACGGCGAAAGCGCTCTCGAGCTCGCTCGACATCGAGACGGTTTCCGATCTGCTGCGCCACTATCCGCGCCGCTACGCCGAACGCGGCGAGCTGACCGACATCGCCGGGCTGGAGCTGGGCGAGCACGCGACAGTGCTGGCGCGGATCGAGAAGATCAGCAAGCGCCGGATGAAATCCCGCAACGGCACCATCCTCGACATGGTGATCACCGACGGCAAGCGGCGGCTCGCGTGCGCGTTCTTCAACCAGGCGTGGCGCGAGAAGGACCTGGCGCCGGGCAAGACCGGGCTGTTCGCGGGCAAGGTCACCGCGTTCCGGGACACGCTGCAGCTGGCCAACCCGGAGTACGAGCTGCTCGACGCCGAACGCGAGGCCGAGGCGGTCGACAACTTCCTCGCCGAGATCATCCCCGTTTACCCGGCGGCGCAAGGCATGCCGACCTGGTCGATCGCCAAATGCGTCCGGCAGGTGCTGGACGTGCTGGAGGTCGGCGAGGACCCGATGCCCGACGAACTGCTCAAGCGGCACGGGCTGCCCGGCCTGGAGCGGGCGTTGCGCGGCATCCACCGGCCGGAGGACTGGGCGCACCTGGAGTCGTCGCGGCACCGGCTCAAGTGGGACGAAGCGATGGCCGTGCAGCTGATTTTCGCGCAGCGACGGCATTCCGCGGTATCGCGTCCGGCGAAGGCGAGCCCGCACCTCGACGGCGGCCTTCTCGACGCGTTCGACAAGCGGCTGCCCTTCGACCTCACCGCGGGCCAGCGCGCGATCGGCGACGAGATCGCCGCCGACATGTCGTCCGAGCACCCGATGAACCGGCTGTTGCAAGGTGAAGTCGGTTCCGGCAAGACGGTGGTCGCGCTGCGGGCGATGCTGCAGGCCGTCGATTCCGGACGGCAGGCGGCGATGCTCGCTCCCACCGAGGTCCTGGCCGCGCAGCACGCGCGCTCGCTGCGCGAAATGCTCGGCGACATCGGGATGGCTGGCGAGCTTGGCGCGGCCGAGAACGCCACCCGGATCACGCTGCTCACCGGGTCGATGGGCGCGAAGGAACGCAAGAAAGCGTTGCTGGAGACGGTAAGCGGCGAGGCGGGCATCGTCGTCGGCACGCACGCGCTGATCCAGGACACCGTGCAGTTCGCCGATCTAGGGCTCGTAGTCGTGGACGAACAGCACCGGTTCGGTGTCGAGCAGCGGGATGCGCTGCGCTCGCGCGGCGCGGATTCGACGAGTCCGCACGTGCTGGTCATGACGGCGACGCCGATTCCGCGCACGGTCGCCATGACGGTCTACGGCGACCTGGAAATCTCGGCGCTGCGCGAAATGCCGGTCGGCCGGTCGCCGATCAAGACGACGGTCGTGCCGGTCGCGGAGAAGCCCGCCTGGTTCGACCGGGTGTGGCAGCGGGTCAGCGAGGAAGTCGGCAAGGGACATCAGGCGTACGTCGTGTGCCCGCGGATCGGCGACGAGCCGCCGTCGGACAAGAGCGACAAGCGGCCGCCGCTCGCGGTGCTGGACGTCGCGCCGGATCTCGCCAACGGCGCGTTGAAGGGCTTGAAGATCGCCGCTCTGCACGGCCGGATGCCGACCGACGAGAAGGACGCCGTCATGCAGGCCTTCGGCGCGGGGAAGGTCGATGTCCTGGTCGCGACGACCGTGGTCGAGGTCGGCGTGAACGTCCCCAACGCGACGGCGATGGTCATCCTCGACGCCGACCGCTTCGGCGTGAGCCAGCTGCACCAGCTGCGCGGCCGGGTCGGGCGAGGGAGCGTGCCCGGATTGTGCTTGCTGGTAACGGAAACCCTGGACGGGACTTCCACCCGCGAACGGCTGGCCGCCGTCGAGTCCACAACGGACGGTTTCGAACTGTCCCGGTTGGACTTGGAGCTGCGCCGCGAGGGCGACATCCTCGGCGCGGCTCAGTCCGGCAAGCGGTCCGGGCTGAAGTTGTTGTCGCTGCTGCGCGACGAGGACGTGATCACCGAGGCGCGGGAGCAGGCGCAGGAGATCGTGACGGCCGATCCGGAGCTGGCTTCGCTGCCGGGGTTGGCGCAGATGGTGGCCGACGTCGTGGACCTGGAGCGCGCGGAGTACCTGGAGAAGAGCTGACGCGCTGTCGGCTGCTTCGTCTGCTTCGGACGGCGCGTGCTGACGGCGAAGGGGCCGGGACTTCTTGTCCCGGCCCCTTCGCCGTGCTGGCGGTTGTGTCTGGTCAGGCTGGTCGCTCAGGCGTCGTAGAGGTCGTCGTCCGAGTCGTAGCCGTGCCGGTTTCCGCCGGAGTGGCCGCCGCTGTAACCGCCGCCGGTGTAGCTGCTGCCGCCGCCGGTGTAGCTGCCACTGGAATGGCCGCCACTGCTGGGTCCGTAGACGTATTGGGTGCCGTTTCTTCCGCTGCTGCCATAGGCACCGCTGGATCCGCCGGCGTGGCTGCTGCCGCCGTAAGTGCCGTAGCTCCCGCCGGAATGGCCACCGCTGGGGTAACCGCCGCCTCCGGAATGGCCATAGCCGCCGCTGCTGGAATGGCTGCCGGTGCTGGGTCCGTAGACGTATTGGGTGCCGTTTCTCCCGCTGCTGCCATAGGCGCCGCTGAACCCGCCGGAATGACTGCTGCCGCCGTAACCGCCGGAATGGCTGCCGCCGCCGGAATAGTGGCTGCTGCCGCCGCCGTAGCCGCCGCTGCTGTAATGGCCGCTGCTGCCGTAGGTGCCACCGCTGGTGTAGTGGCCGCCGCTTGAATAACCCGGCGGATGAACAGTTTGGACATAAGGCGCCGAACTCGACGACGGCCCGGCATGCCCGCCGGAGTAGCTCGTGTGCCCGCTGCCGCCGGAATAACCTCCGCCGCCGTAACCGCCGCTCCCGCTGCTCGGCTGGACTTTCTTGACCTCCGGCCGATATTCCGCGACCGGGTTGCCGCGGTAGTTGGGGGCCTTCGGGTCCCACCATTGCCGGTTGGCGCCGTTGCTCGGGGTCGCGTCCCGGTACTTTTGCTCCTTGCCGCCGCTCTTGTCGGAATCAGCGCGCTTCTCGAGCCAGCCGAAGGAATTGGGGTCTTCGTTGTGCGCCTTGTTCTGCGGGTAGGTGTTCTTGTAGCCCGTTTTGTTCCAGTGCGCGCTGGCCGAGGGGTTGTGCCCCATGACGAGGTTGCTGTGGCCCTTGACGATGCCGGTCGGCTTTCCCTGGTAGTCCCGGGTGTAATAGCGCCGGTTCGAGTCCATGTACCACTTGGTGTCCTCGCCCCGCTTCTTGAACGAGGGCGGCGGCGACACCGCGTTGCGCTGGAAGATCGGCCGCATCTTCCCGCTGCTGTGCGACAGGTTGGTGTACCCGTAGTCCTTCCGCCGGTTCTTCTTCCCGGATTTCTTGTGCTCCACGTAAACCGTCCCGCCCGGCGACTGCTTCCGGGACCGGCCCTGCGGATCCGGAGTGAGGCTCGGCCCGCGGTCGTAGGGATCGGGGCTGGGGCTGCGGCTCGTGCAGTTGCTGCCCGCGAGGCCGAGCGGGTCGACCAGGACGTGCGGGTTGCTGACGTAGGCGTGCGGGTCCGGTCCGCCGGCCAGCCCGATCGGGTCGGGGCTGACGTAGCGGGCGAGCGCCGGGTCGTAGTAGCGGTGCAGGTTGTAGTGCAGGCCGGTTTCCGCGTCGAAGTACTGGCCTTGAAAGCGCAGCGGGATGCCGGTTTCCCCGGCCGCGTCGACCACCAGGCCGAACAGGCTGGTGCGGGCGTGCCAGACGATCTCGCCCTGGTCGTCGAGCAGTTCGGTCGGCGTTCCGGACGGTTCGGCGACGATGGCGAAGAACTGCGCGTCGATCTTGTCCTGCGAGTCTTTCGAGACCGGGCGGCGGCGTTGCAGCAGCGGCCGGAAGCTGTCGAGTTCGTAGTCCCACACCGTCGTTTCCGCCGTGCTGTCGACGGAACGGGTTTCCTCGACCAGAGTGTCGCCGTCCCAGACGAAGTCGACGCGTTCGAGCGAAGTGGTCCCGTCCGCGGCGAAGTGCTCCTTGCGGGTCCGGCGGCCGATCGGGTCGTAGGTGTAGCGCCACGAGGTGCCGTCCGGGACCTTGACCGCGACCAGCCGCTCCAGCGGACCCCAGGCGTACTCCCAGGTCCGCCCGTCCTCGTGCTGGCGGGTGAGCATCCGGCCGGCGTCGTCGTAGGTGTAGCGGACGCCGCCCGCCTCGGTGATCACCGAAGCCGGGCCCGCGCGCCTGCCGAGCCGGTCCTCCTCTTCCGGCGCGGGCCAGGCGGCGTCGACGAGCCGTCCGGTCGCGTCGTAGGCGTATTGCTCGCTCCAGCCCTCCGCGCGGACCGACGTGACCCGGCCGCGGACGTCGAGGGCGAACCAGCGCGAGCCGGACGTCTGGTCGTCGATCCGGGCGGGCAGCCCGTCGGGCCGGTAGTGGTAGCGCCGGTCGCGGCCCAGTTCGCCGGACGCGCCCTGCACGGCCTGGCCGGAAAGCTGCCCGGCCGGGTCCCAGGAGCGTAGGATCGCCGCGCCCTTGCCGAACGTGCGGCGGACCTCGCGGCCTGCCGGGTCGTACTCGAAGCGCGTGGTCCGGCCCGAGGCGTGCATCTCGGCGAGTTCGCCGGCTTCGCTGTACTCCCAAACGCTTTCCGCCCCGGACGGAGTCCGCCGCCGGACCAGATTGCCCGCGCTGTCGTATTCGGAACGGAGAGTGCGCCCGTTGACCGTCTCGGCGATCACGCGACCGGCCGCGTCCCGCGTGTACTCGACGCGGGTGGTGCCGTCGTCGACGGCGGCGAGCTGGCCGAGGACGTCGTGCTCGAACCGGGTGCGCACGGTCCCGGACGGCCCTTCGACGACCTCCTCCACGAGGTTGCCGCGCAGGTCGCGGCTCATGGTCACGACGTCGCCGGACTGGCTGCGGATCTCGGTGAGCTCGCCGGCCGCGTTGTAGCGGTAGGTCGAGGACGCGCCGCCGAAATCGGTCTCGCGGACGAGGTTTCCGGCCGGGTCGTACTCGTAGCGCCAGACCTGGCCGTGTTCGTTGGTGACGCCGGTCAGCCGCAGTTCGGTGTCGTAGGAGTATTCGAGCCGGGTGCCGTCGGGCCGGATCTCGGCGGAGATCAGGTCGAAGTGGGTCACTTCCTGCTGGGTGATCGCGGACGAGGCGTCGGCGTGCAGGCGGTTGTTGCCCTCGCCGTCGTAATGCCATTCGTCGGTCGACCCGTCCGCGCGGCGGTGCCAGGCGAGCGAACCGTTGACGGTGTAGCCGAATTCCTCGACCGCGCCGGTCGGGTCGACGGTGGAGGAGAGCCTGCCGAAACAGTCGTAGCGGTACGCGGTGGTCGCGCCGTGCGGGTCGGTCACCGTGATCGGGTTGCCCGCGTCGTCGGACACCACGGTCAGCTTCACGCCCGCCGGATCGGTGACCGACGCGAGGTGGCCCCACTCGTCGTAGGTGTAGACGGTGGCGCCGCCGCCGGGTTCGACGAACCGGGTCACGTTGCCGCGTTCGTCGTATTCCCAACGGGTTTCGACGCCCGGAGCCTCGACCAGATGCACTGGTTGGCCGAATTCGTTGCGTTCGACGGACCATTCCGTGCCGTCGGGCCGGTGCATGCCGATCAGGTTGTTCAGCTCGTCGTAGCGGTAGCGCTGCGTCCGGCCGAGTTCGTCGGTCTCGCTGAGCAGCCGGTCATTGGCGTCCCATTCGTAGCTGCGCGAGGCGCCGAGTGCGTTGACCTCGCGCAGCAGTTGACCGGATTCGTTGAGGTGGAAGGCGGTGCGGTGGCCGAGCGAATCGACGACGTGGGTGACCAGGTTGACCAGGTCGTACTCCATCGTGACGGTGAGGCAGTCGCCGGAGCCCTCGGTGCGCACCACCCGGCCGGTTTCGTCGTAGTGGAAGCGGTACCACTCGCCGTTGCGGTCGGACCACGTCTCGATCCGGCCCGAGCGGTCGTAGCCGTACCGGAACGGGAGCCCGGATTCGTTGGTGACCTCGGTGAGATTGCCGTTGACGTAGCCGTAGCGGACCAGTTGCACCTCGGCGCCGTCGCCGGTGACCGTCGACAGCCCGGTGACGAGCCCGTCCTCGGTGGCGATGTTGATCCGGTAGCCGCCGCTGTGCCGGATCGCGACCGGCGTGCCGCGCGGGTCGCGCTCGAAGTAGATGTGCTCGTCGTTGCGGTCGGCGATCGAGCGGATCGGCCGGATCTGCTGGCTGCCGCGCTCGAAGGTGAGGATCCGCTGCCGCTCCCGGTCTTCGAGGACGAACCCGCCGCCGGGCTCCTGGGCGAGAAACCGCGCCGGCCCGTGCTCGGCGGCCACCCACTCGTCGCCGTGCGGACGCGGGAAGACCTGGACGATCCCGTCGGAACCGGCGAACCACACCTGGTCGTCGTACACCTCGACGCGTTCGTCCAAAGTGGACACCCAGGCCCCGCCGAGCCAACCGCCCGCGCGGAACGCGGAAAAGTGCGCGCGCTCGAAGACCATCGGCAGCGCGCTGCGGAACACCGCGTCGGTCTCGGTCATCACCATCTGCCCGCTCGCGACGTCGATCGGGTCGCCGGTGGTGCAGATATTCTCGACAGTGCGCGAGTTCTCGCCCTGTTTGTCCAGCGACCTGGTGTTGCCCTGCCCGCCGCGGGCCCCGGACGCCGACGTGTGGCCGTCCAGCCCGCCCCTGACCCCGTTCGGCCCGTCGGGTCCCGGCTCAGGCTTGTCCGTCTGGTGCTGGCCGCCGCCGTGTTCGCCGGACGGGTGAGTGGCCCCGCTGTGGTCGCCGGACGTCGTGGTGCTCTCGTCTTTGGTGCTGGACTTGGGTTTCTCGGACTTGACGTTGATGTCCTTGGGCGTGTGCGTCGGCGCGCCTTTGCCGCTCTTGAGCCCCTTCAACGCTTTGCCCGCGTCGCCGAACAGCGTCCCGGCCTTCTTCAGCAGCGGGATCAGCGCCTTGAGCGCCTTGACCAGCTTCGTCGTCACCTGCGTGATCTTCGAAGCGGTCTTCGCCACCGCCGACACGACCTGCGGCACCACCCAGGCCATCCCGATCCCGAGCGTGAACAGCACCTGCAACGCCCACGAGATCAGGTGCCCGACCAGGTCCGCGATCGTGTCGCGCACCAGCGAGCGGACCGCCGCCACGATCTCACCCGCGGTCTTGACGCCGCTCGCCGCGCCCTCGCTGCCCTTCTGCGCACTGCCGATCAGCGCGGAGGTGTCCTCGGCCTTTTTGCGGTACGTGTCGGCCGCTTCGCCTTGCCAGTCTTGGAGATCCTTCTTGACCAGCTCGGTCAGCTCGGCCGAAACGCTCTCGAGTTCTTTGGCGACATTCGTCCAGGTCTCCGCCTGCGAATGGATCTCGTCCGCCTTGCCGGTGAGCGCGTCGAGCGCCTCCTTGAGCGGCCCGACATGCTCCATCAGCCACCCGACCCCCGCCGCGAAAATCGCGCCGAACGGATCCATCACCGCGGTGAGCACATCGAGCGCAGTCCCCACCGCTCCGATCGCGACAGCCGCCCAGTTCTTGCTCTCGATCGCGGTCTTGAGGCCGGTCGCGTCCTCCAGCAGAGGAATCCCGGACATCGCGGTCGTGGAGTCCTTCACCGGCGCGATCAACGGGTTGGTCATCGGTTGTCCCATTTCCTGGTACGCACGGGCATGACGAACGAGCGGAGCCTGATCCGCCAATCCGCCGAGGCTATCGGCTGGGCGCCCCCGGTGCTGGCGGGCCGCGGCGGTGATGCCTGAAGTCCCGGAACCCTTGCCCGAACACACTCGCCTGCTCCGGGTCGCCTTTCGGCACTTTTGCCCGTCTCCGCGCCGTCGACTGTCCTTTGTGGCCACTTCGGTAAACCGCATGCGCCCCCGCGGGCCGGTGTGCTGAACTGCCAGCGGTTTGATTTCGTCGCCGAGCCGCTGGAGGAATGGTGCCCGAACTCGTGATCCGCCCCGCGACCCCGGAAGACGCGTCCGGCATAGCAGCGGTCCACGTAGGCTCCTGGCAAGCGGCCTACGCGGGCTTGCTGCCGGACGAGTTCCTGTCCGGCCTGTCGATCGAAACGCGGGAACAGTTCTGGGCTTCGAACCTGGCGGACACCTCCCGGCGACACACCGTCCTGACGGCCAGCACTGCCGCGTCGATCACCGGTTTCGCGGTCTTCGGCCCCAGCCGCGACGACGACGCCACTCCGCAGACTGGCGAACTGTCGTCGATCTACCTCCTGCGGTCAGAGTGGGGCCGGGGGCTGGGACGAGCGCTGCACGAGGAGTGCGTACGAGGCCTGTCGACCCAGTTCGAGACAGCGACGCTGTGGGTGCTGTCGACGAACACCCGGGCGCGGACGTTCTATGAACGAGCCGGGTGGGTCATGGACGGAAAGACCAAGGTAGAGACGATGTCCGACGGCGCGGTGACCTTGGAGGAGGTCCGGTACCGGTTGCTGTTGGAGAGTTAGGCTTCGTGGCTTCCGTTCGTCCCTGCTTTTTCTCGTTCGCTGCTGCTCGCCCTAGCCCGCCCCGGTAGCTTCTCTCCGTCACCAAATTGCTGCCACGTCAGCGCCGTCCACCGCCGATCGCTCGCACCGGCCGCTGGCAGACGGCCCGGGACCGGTTCCCGCCGCTGCCGTCATTGCGCTGTTAGACCCGCAGTTTGCCGCTGAGCGGCGACTGCCTGCTCAACCTAGCCCCGTCCGGGCATTCGCCGTTTTGCGGCGAGGGCCAAGCTGACTCGTCCTCCAGTTCTGCACTGCTGTCGCCGTTTGATGGCGAACACCAGGCCAGCTCGTCTGCGGTTTTGTTCCATTGCCACCGTCTTGGCGGCGAGGTCCCGGCCAGCTCATCTGCCAGCCTCGCTTCGCCGCCGCCGCCGCCGCCGCCGTCGCCGTCGCCGTCGCCGTCGCCGCCGCCGTCGCCGTCGCCGCCGCCGTCGCCGTCGCCGTCGCTGCGCCGTCGCGGTCGCGGTCGCGGTCGCGGTCGCGCGGCGAGGGCCAAGCCAGCTCACTTAGCCAACCCCGCTCCACCCATCGCCATTTTCCGGCAACAAGCCCCTCGCCCCGGCCGAGAATCAACCCCCGTCGCCACTCCCCGGCAACCGCCTGCCCAACACCCCCGCCCGAGCCGCCGCAGCCCCCGCCTCCGCCGCGACCCCAGCCGTCTCCTCCGACACCGGCTCCCGCGACACGAACAACCGGTAGAACACCGGCCCGCACACCGTCCGCGTCACCTCATCCGGATCGGTGTCAGCCGGCACCTCCCCGCGCGCGACCGCCCGCTCCACGATCACCGCTGCTCGGGCGTGCCGGTCCTGGTAAAACTCGCGCAGCGCTCCAGCCGCCTGTTCGGAGTGGAATGCCGCCAGCACCGCGGCCGTCGGCAGCTCCCGTTGCCCCGGAGCGGTCAACGCGCGCACCACCTCCAACGCCATTTGCCGCAAATCGGCGACAAGCGAACCGGTGTCCGCCGGGCTCCACGGTTCGTCCGCGCCGAACCTCAACGCCGCGGCGACCAGTCCTTCGCGCGATTCCCATCGCCGATAAACCGTCGTCTTGTGCACGCCCGACCGCTCGGCGACCGCCTCGACCGTCAGCTCGGTGAACCCGACCTCCGCCAGCAGATCGAGCGTTGCCCGCAAAACGGCGACGCGCGTGCGTTCGGTACGCCCGCCCGGCCGGCTTGTCCCCGGTAACTCGGTTGCCAATCGCTACCCCTGTTGCATTAGTGTTCTCAGTATGACACCGCTGAACACCCGTTCGCCGCTGGACGGCGACGTCGCCTCGATCACCGACCTGATCGGCGACGCGCGCATCGTCGCGATCGGCGAGAACAACCACCACATCCGCGAGTTCGGCGAACTCCGCGCCCGGTTGCTCCGCCGGCTCGTCGAGGACCACGGGTTCACGGTGCTCGGCTTCGAATCGGGATTCGCCGAGGGCGATCTGGTGCAGCAGTGGCTGAGCGGTGGTCCCGGCGATGTCGCCGATATCGGGCGAGAGGGATTCACCTTCTCCCTCGGCGAGTCGGCCGAAGTGCACGAAATGCTGACCTGGATGCGCAGCCACGGCGGCGTCCGCTTCGCCGGACTCGACCTGCCCAGCTCGGCCGGTTCGCCGCAACCCGCGTTGCGGATTGTCCGCACCTTCGTGGCGGAAGTCGATCCGGAGGTGCTCCCGCTGGTCGACGCCGCGATCACCACGTCCGAGCCGTACTCGGCGGTCAGCAGCGCGGCCGCGCCTGGCCGTTATGCGGCAATGACCCCCGCCGACCGGGACGCAGCGACCGCTGCGTTGACGACTCTCGTAGCGCACCTTCGTTCCCTGTCGCCAGTTTACCGGCAACGGAGCGCGCCGACCCGATACGCCATCGCCGAACACCACGCGATCGGCGCACTTCGCGTCGACACCTACCTGCGCGAACTCAGCGCGATGATGGCGGGAACAGCACCATCGCTCCAAGGGTCGTCTCGTGACACGTACATGGCCGCCACCGTGAAGCTGCTTCGCCAGCTACACGGCGAAGGCGAGAAGATCGTGGTGATGGTCCACAACGGACACCTGCAGCGAGTGCCCGTCGCCGCACTGCCGACCATGACGTTCCCTTCCGCCGGCACGCATCTCGCCGCAGAGTTTGGTGACGACTACTTCGCTCTCGGCCTGACCGCAGGCACCGGCACGACCACCGGCCTCGAACCGGACGAGACCGAGCGTCTCGGGTTCCGTGTCTACGAGCAGAAACTTGAGCCGCCAGCCGAGGGCAGTGTCGAAGCGGCTTTGGCCGGTTCGGATCCGTGCGTGGTCGATTTGCGGCAAGACCGAGCACAGGGCCTGACCGGACCGTCGAGCCTGCGGCACGCGCACATGTTCACGAAGGTCGACGTCGCGCAAGCCTTCGACGCGCTGGTCTACCTGCCGACGATGTCGGTGAGCGCGCACGTCCCAGCCGCGAAGTAGCCGCCGGTCGGTCAACGGCTCGCCACCCAGCGGCGAAACTCGCTGGTCGGTCGGCGGCTCGCCACTGAGCGGCGAAACCCGCTGGTCGATCGGCGGCTCGCCACTGAACGGCGAAACCCGCTGGTCGGTCAGCGGCTCGCCACTGAACGGCGAAACCCGCTGCTCGGTCAGCGACTAGCCATCCAGTGGCGAAATCCGTCGGTCTGCCAACGCTTGGCCGCGCAATGGCGAAGCCTGTCGTTCTGCCAACAGCTGGCCGCCTGGCGGCGAAACCCGTCGGTCTGTCAGCGGTTGGCCATCCAGCGGCCAAACCTGCCAACCGCTCAACGGATGGCCGCGCAATGGCGAACCCTGTCGGTCGCGCACCCGTTAGCCGCCCAGCGGCGAAACCTGCCAGCCGGCCAACGGGTGGCCACGCATCGGCGAAACCTGCCGGTCGGCCACCCTCTAGCCGCCAATCGACGAAACATCGATAACCCCTGTCCATCGTCCCCTCACCGGTCGCTTATCAGTGCGTCCGGTCGGGCGGGCACTGGACAGGGACCAGCCCATCGTGTGACGTCGAGTTGCCGCTGGATGGCGGCCGGGATACGACCGCAGGCATGCGGAACCGAGCGGCGCGTGGCCTTTTTTCGGCAACACTGACATTCCTGCTGGTCGCCGGTGTGCAACCGGCGGCGCTGGCGGCGAGCGGGACTCAGGCCAACCCGCCGAGCTGGGCGCTCGACCGGATCGACCAGCGAACCGGCCTCGATCAGAAGTACCGCTACGACTCGGACGGCTCCGGTGTCACCGTCTATGTGATCGACAGCGGCGTCGACGCCAAACACCCGGATTTGCAGGGCCGAGTCGTGCCTGGCAAGGATTTCCTCACCACCGGCACGGACACGTCGGACACCAACGGCCACGGCACCCGGGTCGCGGGAATCGTTGCGGGACACAGCTACGGCGTCGCCAAAGGCGCGCAGATCTTCCCGGTCCGCGTGCTCGACAAGGCCGGCGGCGGCGCGACCGACACGATCATCGCCGGCCTGAACTGGGTCGCCCAGAACGCGCACCAGCCGGCGGTCGCGGTGCTGGGCATCGGCGGAGTGCCGAACGAGCAGCTCGACAACGCGGTCAAGGGCGTCGCCGCGGTGATGCCGATCGTGGTTCCGGCGGGGGAGGGCAGCACCGATGCCAGCCAGACCTCGCCTGCCCGAGTGCCCGACGCGCTCACCGTGGGTGCGACTGACGTCCAGGACCAGGTCGCGCCCTTCTCGAACTTCGGCACGTCGCTCGACCTGTACGCACCGGGCGTCGACATCCCCGCGCCGATCGCCGGAACCACCGATGTCGGGACCCTGTCCGGCACCTCGATGGCAGCGGCGGTGACCGCCGGCGCGGTGGCCCTCTACCGGTCATCGCACCCGGATGCCGCGCCCCGTGCGGTCAGCGAAGCAATTGTGCAGGACGCAACGCAGAACGTGGTCAAGAATGCGCCCTCCGGAACTGCGAATCGGCTCTTGTGCACACTGCCTGCGGGAACGCCCTGACGGTTGCGGGACGAC
Source organism: Amycolatopsis sp. NPDC059235 (assembly GCF_042754125.1). NCBI lineage: Bacteria > Bacillati > Actinomycetota > Actinomycetes > Pseudonocardiales > Pseudonocardiaceae > Amycolatopsis > Amycolatopsis sp. NPDC059235. The sequence continues at coordinate 43,297 of NZ_JBHZAG010000005.1, read as the reverse complement.
GCCTCGGCCAGCATCATGCATGCAGGTCGGCGTGCATGATGTCCATCACCTGGACTACGGCTCCCGCACCGCGGGACGAACCGGGTAACGTGCCTTCGATACCGATCCGAAAAGGGAAGGACCGGGCATGTTCCGCAAAGTGCTGGTGGCCAATCGCGGCGAAATCGCGATCCGGGCGTTCCGCGCAGGCTACGAACTGGGCGCGGGCACAGTGGCTGTGTTTCCGCACGAAGACCGCAACTCGCTGCACCGGCTGAAGGCCGACGAGGCCTACGAGATCGGCGAACCGGGCCATCCGGTCCGCGCCTACCTCTCGGTCGAGGAGATCGTCAAGGCCGCCAAGAAGGCGGGCGCGGACGCGGTCTATCCGGGCTATGGCTTCCTGTCGGAGAACCCCGACCTGGCCAGGGCCTGCGAAGAAGCGGGGATCACCTTCGTCGGCCCGAGCGCCGACATCCTCGAACTGACCGGCAACAAGGCGCGCGCGGTCAAGGCGGCGCGCGAGGCCGGCGTGCCGGTGCTCGGTTCGTCGCAGCCGTCCAGCAACGTCGACGAACTGGTCGCGGCGGCCGACGAACTCGGCTTCCCGGTGTTCGTCAAGGCGGTCGCCGGCGGCGGCGGCCGAGGCATGCGCCGCGTCGAGGACCCGGCTTTGCTGCGCGAGTCGATCGAGGCCGCCGCGCGCGAGGCCGAGTCCGCGTTCGGCGACCCGACCGTGTTCCTGGAGAAGGCCGTGGTCGAACCGCGGCACATCGAGGTCCAGATCCTCGCCGACGGCGCGGGCAACGTGATCCACCTCTTCGAGCGCGACTGTTCCGTGCAGCGTCGCCACCAGAAGGTGGTCGAGCTGGCCCCCGCGCCGAACCTCGACCCCGACCTGCGCGACCGCATCTGCGCCGACGCCGTGAAATTCGCCCGGCAGATCGGCTACCGCAACGCGGGCACTGTCGAATTCCTGCTGGACCGCCAGGGCAAGCACGTGTTCATCGAGATGAACCCGCGCATCCAGGTCGAGCACACGGTCACCGAAGAGGTCACCGACGTCGACCTCGTGCAGTCGCAGCTGCGCATCGCTTCCGGGGAAACTCTCGACGACCTCGGCCTGTCCCAGGACAAGATCTACCTGCGCGGCGCCGCGCTCCAGTGCCGCATCACGACCGAGGACCCGGCCAACGGTTTCCGCCCGGACATCGGCATGATCAGCGCCTACCGCTCGCCGGGCGGTTCGGGCATCCGGCTCGACGGCGGGACCGCGTTCTCCGGCACCGAGATCAGCGCCCACTTCGATTCGCTGCTGGTGAAGCTCACCTGCCGCGGCCGCGATTTCCGCACCGCGGTCGGCCGGGCCCGTCGCGCGGTCGCCGAATTCCGCATCCGCGGAGTGGCGACGAACATCCCGTTCCTCCAGGCGGTGCTGGACGACCCGGACTTCCGCGAGGGCAACGTCACCACGTCGTTCATCGAGGAACGGCCGCATCTGCTGACCGCGCGCCACTCCGCCGACCGCGGCACGCGCCTGCTCACCTACCTCGCCGACCAGACGGTGAACCGGCCGAACGGCGAGCGTCCGCGCACGCCCGAGGCCGCGGCCAAGCTGCCGAAACTGCCCGCGGACCTCACTCCTCCGGACGGCTCCAAACAGCGGCTGACCGAACTCGGCCCCGAGGGATTCGCGCGCTGGCTGCGGGAAACGCCGCAGCTCGGCGTCACGGACACCACCTTCCGCGACGCACACCAGTCGCTCCTCGCGACGCGTGTCCGGACGAAGGACCTGCTCGCCGTCGCCCCGGTTGTCGCCGCGACTGTGCCGCAGCTCCTGTCCCTGGAGTGCTGGGGCGGCGCGACGTACGACGTCGCCCTGCGCTTCCTCGCCGAGGATCCGTGGGAACGGCTGGAGCGGCTGCGCAAGGCCGTGCCGAACATCTGTCTGCAGATGCTCCTGCGAGGCCGCAACACCGTGGGCTACACGCCTTACCCGACCGAGGTCACCACGGCTTTCGTTGAAGAGGCCACCGCCACCGGCATCGACATCTTCCGCATTTTCGACGCGCTCAACGACGTCGAGCAGATGCGGCCGGCCATCGAAGCCGTCCGTGCCACCGGCACCGCCGTCGCCGAGGTCGCGCTCTGCTACACCTCCGATCTGTCCGATCCGAACGAAAAGCTCTACACGCTCGACTACTACCTCAAGCTCGCCGAGCAGATCGTCGGAGCCGGGGCGCACATCCTGGCGATCAAGGACATGGCCGGCCTGCTCCGCGCACCGGCCGCGGCTCGGCTGGTGACCGCGCTGCGCAAGGAATTCGACCTTCCGGTGCACATCCACACGCACGACACCGCCGGCGGTCAGCTTGCCACCTACCTGGCCGCCATCCAGGCCGGCGCCGACGCCGTGGACGGTGCCGTGTCCTCGATGGCGGGCACCACTTCGCAGCCGTCGCTCGGGTCGATCGTCGCGGCGACCGACCACTCGGATCGCAGCACCGGCCTCGACCTGCACGCGATCGGTGACCTGGAGCCGTACTGGGAGAGCGTCCGCAAGATTTACGCCCCGTTCGAGGCCGGTCTCGCTTCGCCCACCGGTCGCGTCTACGACCACGAGATTCCCGGCGGCCAGCTCTCCAACCTGCGCACGCAGGCGATCGCGCTGGGTCTCGGCGACCGGTTCGAGGACATCGAGGCCATGTACGCCGCGGCGGACAAGATCCTCGGCCACCTCGTGAAGGTGACGCCTTCGTCCAAAGTGGTCGGCGACCTCGCGCTGCACCTCGTCGGCGCCGGCGTCTCCCCGGCGGACTTCGAGGCGGAGCCGAACAAGTTCGACATCCCCGACTCGGTGATCGGGTTCCTGCGCGGCGAACTGGGCGACCCGCCCGGCGGCTGGCCGGAACCGTTCCGCACCAAGGCGCTCGAAGGCCGTTCGGCGGCCAAACCGGTCGCCGAACTGTCCGAAGAGGACCACAAGGAACTCGCCGACAACCGCCGCGGCGCGTTGAACCGGCTGCTGTTCCCCGGGCCCACCAAGGAATTCCTCTCGCACCGCGACGCCTACGGCGACACCAGCGTGCTCCCGAGCAAGGACTTCTTCTACGGTCTGCGCCCGGGCGAGGAGTACTCGGTCGACCTCGAACCCGGCGTCCGGCTGCTCATCGAACTGGAAGCCATCGGCGAGGCCGACGAACGCGGCATGCGGACCGTCATGTCGACGCTCAACGGACAGCTCCGGCCGATCCAGATCCGGGACCGTTCCATCGCCTCGGACATCCCGGCCACCGAAAAGGCCGAGAAGGGCAACCCGAAGCAGATCGCCGCGCCGTTCGCGGGCGTGGTGACGTTGCAGGTGGCCGAGGGCGACCAGGTGGCGGCGGGAGCGACCGTGGCGACGATCGAGGCCATGAAGATGGAAGCGTCGATCACCGCTTCGGCGGCGGGCAAAGTCGGTCGGCTGGCAATCACCTCCGTTCAGCAGGTCGAGGGCGGAGACCTTCTCATCGTGCTCGAATAGCCCGCTCTCGCGCCACTTTTTACCGTACGAGGGGTCCCCTCGCTCCAAAACGGAGCGAGGGGACCCCTCGCACCATTTGTGGCTCGCCTTTTCCGGGGTGTTCGCGCTAGCGTCGATGCATGCTGATCAACGCGGTGCCGCAATGGCAGGGCGCGACCAGTCCCCGGGCAAGGGGGCTGATCGAGGGCTGCCGGGCACTTTCCGAATTGGCCGGGCACGTGCTCGGCAAACCGGTCCACCACGTGCGCCAGGAAGCAGCGACGTCCGACGTCGTGACCGGAATAGCCAACCGGGCCGTGCTCACGGGCACGAACCGGCAGCTGCAGCTCGCTGCGCTCGAAGCTCCGGAAGGCCCGGTGCTCACGATCGGCGGCGACTGCGGGGTCGAGCTGGTCCCGGTCGGCGTCGCGCGTTTCCGTTACGGCGCAACGCTTGGCGTCGCGTGGTACGACGCGCACGCTGACTTGAACACGGCGGAGTCCTCGCCGTCGGGCGCGTACCACGGCATGGTGCTGCGGTCGCTGCTCGGCGAGGGCGACAAGGATTTCGCCGCGAGCCCGGCGCTCGAACGCGGGCGGGCGGTGCTGTTCGGCACCCGTTCGCTCGATTCCGCGGAAGAGGAAGCCATTGCCCGCGGCCTCGCAGGGCGCTCCGACGATGTCGCCGGGGCGCTGAACGCAGCAGGAGCCGAGCGCGTTTATCTGCATGTGGATTTGGACATTCTCGATCCCGAAGAGTTCCCCGGAGTGAATTATCCGGAGCCCGGCGGGATCACGATTGCCGAATTGGCGGAAGCGATCGACGGACTTTCCGGAATGGAGGTCGTCGGTGCGGGCATCACGGAATGCGTCGGCACGGAAGTCGCCACGCTGGAACCCGTGCTGGCCGCGGTGGGGAGGGTGCTGATGGAGGGCTGAACCTCCGCATCGAGGCGGTGAGATCCGCGCCTCGTCCGGTGAGTGGACCACGGGAACGCACGGGCAAGAAGGAGGTGCCCGAGACCGTGCGGAAGACGGTTCACAGAACGGCGAAAACCGCGCCGGCCGGACGAACGCCCGGGATTCACTGCGACGGTGCGTCCAGGCTCGCCAAAGCCACGCGCACGGCGTTGACGGCTTCGTCCGGCGCGACCCCGAGTTCCCGGCTGTGCCGGGCGTATTCGGCGGCCGCGTTGCGAAGCAGCGTGCCGGGATCCGGTCGTTCGGCCGGGCCGGTCACGACGGTTCCGCGTGCTCGTGCGGTGGTGACCCAACCGGTGGCCTCAAGCTCGCGGTACACGCGGGCGACGGTCCCGGAGGCGAGCCCGAGGTCCCTCGAGAGCTGACGGATCGGCGGCAGGCGGGCGTCCCTGGCCAGGGAACCGGTCGTGATCGCGCGGACGATTTGGTCGTGCACCTGACGCCAGGGCGGAACCCCGCTTTCGGCGTCGACCACAACTCGCAGCGGCATCTACCGAGCTGCCGTGGTTGTCGCGCGCTGCTTCGGCGGCGGGCCGACGATCGCGAGGAACGCGGCGACGGTGACCACGAACGCGAGGAACGTGGCGAGGTTCCCGATCGTCGTCCAGCCGAGTGTGGCAGCCGTTCCGGTGCCGAGCCCGAGAGCGACACGGGCGCTGCGAACGCGCAGTGCCAGGTCGACTTCCGGGTCGCCGGCGGCCGGACGCCGCACCGCGAGGAGCACGATGATCCACGACACCGCGGCCGCGCCGACGGTCACCGCGAGCGGGCCCCATTGCCGCAAAACGGCGAGATGCACGACGGCGGCGACGGTGGCTAGCCCGGAGACGATGACCGTCCACAACGGAGCGAAATCGAGCACGCCGCGCGGTGCGAGCACGGCTTCCCTGCGGGGTCCCCTCGCGGGTCGCTGCGCGAGGATTTCGGCGGCCAGGCCGCCGAGCAGCACCACGAACACCAGCGAGTTCGCGTTCCGTTCGCCGACGAGATCCGTCGCGCCCGGGATGAGCGGGAGGCCGAGGAACAGCCATGGATACCAGAATCGCCGACGGCGCAGGTAGCGCACGGCCACCGACACCTGGTCGGCGGCCGGGTTCCGCACGCCCCATTTCGCGAGCAGCCGAGCGCCCTGCTTCTCGCCTGGCCACAACGCGACGAGGATGAGCAGGCCGAACAGGCCGGTGATGCCCGCGACGGCGAGCGCCGAGTCGAGTTGCATCGTGGACCCCTCCCTCTTGTATCAAGCATATGCTACAAGAGGGCGCTCCACTCTGCCGTGTGACGCTCCGTGGTCGTTTTCGTTGCCCGCTGGATCGCCGCTGAAGGCAGGCACTCTGGTTCGCCCGTTCGTACGCACGGCGTAGCGCGCCTGGTGGTGTGTTGTCGCGATGTGCCGCTCTGACCTCGTGAACTTGTCACGAACGTGACAAGAAATCGGTTTCTTCGGCGGTTCGTGACACATTTGGCGTTGGTTTTTCGATGTGCCGGGTGTCACCCCTCAATGGATGCGGGGGCTTCCGGCGGTGCTGCGGCGCCGCCGGGGAACCGGGGCGGAGCGAAGGAGCTGCGATGTCGGTGGAGCGGGGACTCGATCACGCTGTGCCGCCGGCTGCGCTGCCGCGCAAACTCGCCGAGATCCTTCGGCCTGAGCTGGCGAGCCTGTCCGCCGAGATCGTCGACGAAATCCGCGCGACGATTCCCGCCTACGCGCGCCCGCTCGACGGGCCGTACGGGAGATCGATCCGCGCGGGTGTCGAGTATGCGATCACGCTGTTCGTCGCGCAGATCGCTGACCCGCGAGCGTCGAAGGAGCAGTCGCACGAGGTGCATCATCGGCTCGGGCAGAACGAGATGCGGGAAGGACGGAGCCTCGACACCCTGCAGTCGGCCTATCGCGTGGGCGCGCGCGTGTCGTGGCGCCGGATCATGCGCGTCGGACGGAGGGCAGGTCTTTCTTCGGCAGTGATGTCGCAGCTGGCTGATGCCATGTTGGCGTTTATGGACGAATTGGCGTCTGTCGCGCTGGATGGCTACTTAGAGGCGAAAGCTCGCACTGCTGGCGCGTTGGACACTTGGCGGCGACGGCTGCTCGGCGTCTTGCTGGAGGTGCCGGCCGCGCCGCCGAAGGCGATTGCGGAACTGGCACAGCTCACCGGCTGGGCCGTGCCGGAACAGGCGTCGCCGATTGCCGTCCATTCGCCATTGAACGGCAGGGCTCGCCGGCACGCGACGTTGGACTCCGACATCCTGGCGGAACTGGACTCCGCCGAACCGTGCATCGTCGTCCCTGGTGTGGTCAACGGTGCGCGGCTGGCGACTCTCCAGGCCGCGCTGCCGAATTGTCGGTTGTCGGTTGGGCCGTGTGTTCCGCTGGCCAGCCTCGCCGATTCTCTGCGCTGGGCACGCCGCACACTGGTTCTCGCCGATAGGGGGCGAATCCCGGGCGAGCGGGTGCTCCGCGCGGAGGAACACCTCGCGGCGCTGCTGGTGCATTCGGATGGTGCGCTGACGGAACTCCTTCGTGCTCGGCTGTTCGCTCCCTTGACGGACATGACCGACAAGCAGCAGGATCGTTTGCTCGAAACGCTGCGCGCGTGGCTCGACAGTCAGGGGAACGTGGTCGAGATCGCCGAACGTCTGCAAGTCCATCCGCAGACGGTGCGGTACCGCATGCGCCAATTGCAGGCGACATTTGGCGAGTTGTTGCGCGATCCGGCTGCGAGGTTCGAGATGGAGCTGGTCTTGCGCGCGGCCGCGCCCGAGAACCTGCGGGCAGAACTGCTTTGGCCAGCACCGCTCAAGAGCGCGAGCGTGGTGCCGGCCAGTCGACGGCCCAGCTCGTACGAGGAGGCGAAAAGCCGCCGTTGACCAGCGGATCCCGGCTGTTGCCAAAAAATGGCGAAACGTCGGCGAGGGCATTTCGAAGCCGGGTTGACGTGCTTCGGACCCGCTGCGGCTAGGTTGGTGGAACGCGGATTGGCTGCGGTTGAGTCGGCAGCAGCTGGTTATATCGCTGGTTCGCCGACTGTGTGGTGGGCAGCGATCAGCCAGGTCGGGCGAGGGTATCGCTGGTTTGGCAGTCCGGCGTCGGCTGGGCGAGCGGTCGAACCGGCGGTTGTGCGAGGTGTTGTTTGTTGGCTGCGAGGATTCGCCGTTTTGCGGCCAAAGCCGGTCAGGTCATTGTGTGTAGCGGCGTTGGCTGAAGGCGGTGTTTGTCAGTTCGGCTGGGGAGACGGGGAGCCGGCTGTGGCGGGATGGTTCGTCGTGGAGCCGGGGGTGGGCGGGGTTGTTTCTGTCCCGGTATTGAGCGTCCGTCCGGTGTTTGGCGCGGTGCTCGGTTTGGGGGTCGATCCTGGCGGGGTCGGGGGTGGCGGGCATTGGGTGTGGTTCGGCTTGGTGCATTCACCGAAGTTCACGGCGACGACCTTGGCCTGGTTGATGTTCGTCGTGGTGGAGGCCATGCCGGTCAGCAGGGCGTTGAGCGGTTCGGCGACGCCGCAGTGGACGAACGGGGGCAACGTGAAACCGCGGTAGTCGGGGTCCGGCGCGTTCGGGTCGGTACCGACGGTGCCGCCTTGCAGTGCGTTGTACGGGCCGAAGAGGTTGAGGGAAATCGGCGAGGCGGAGACGCAGTCCGGACCGAGGTCAAGGGGGACGCCATTGACCGTGGCGTTGCTCATCCTGGCCATGACCTTGACGTGAGTGGTCAGGATGGTGTCGCCGGGCGGTGCGCTGAGCTGCGCGTTGAGCTCGATCAGCTTGGCGTTGTGGTAGTCGGCGGGGAGGAATTCGACCGTGGCGCTCACCGGCACGAAGCCGAAACCCAGGAAAGTCGCCGTGACCGGCTTGAAGCCGACGGATCCCGTGATCGTGCTCGGATCGTGCTGGATGCCGTTGTCGTCCAGCACAATCGTCCAGACTCCGTTGAGCAGGCCGGTCGGTTTGCTGGTGACGGTCGCGCCCACCCGGTAGATCGACGAATTGGCGACGATCTGCACCAGGTTCAGCGGCGTCACGATGGTGAACCCGCCGCTGTCCTGCGGGGCCGCTTCATCGCGCCGCGCGGCGGGCGGCGGAGTGTCCGGGTTGCCTGTGCTTGGCTTGGCAGGAGCCGGGGCGACGAGGATCGAGGCCAGCGTGGTCTTCTGGTTCGGGGCCAGGGTGCACCGGACTGGCGTAGTCTCGCTGGTGGCTTCGGGCACCGGTTTCAGGGCGATGGCCGGGGCACCGACGTCGAAGGTGACTTCGCCGGGGACGGTGATCGCCTGGTCAGGCAAGTCCGCGGTCGCAGTGAACTGGATGTCGCCGTTTTCCGGCAACGGCGTGGGGGCGATCGTGAACGGCGCGGGGATCGCGGTGCTTTTGTCGCCTTGATGGGCGGTCAGGTCGAGGGTCAAGCCGCCGCGGAGGCTGGTGGCGGGGGCCGGTGCCAGTTGGGTCGCGACGGTCCGGGGAAGCGTGAACGACGCGGTCAGGGAACGGAATTTGACCGCGGAGCCCACCGTCGCCGTCGCGGGCAGGGTGGCGGTCGTCTTGAGCGTGATCCGCTGAGGGCCGGCGGGGGCGGCGAACGGGCAGTCGAGGGCGACGTCCGCGGATGCTTGTTGTTCGCCGGACGAGGGCGGGGCGGCCGGGGGTGTCGCGTCGGTCGCGGCGGAGCTGATGCCGGTGAGGCCGCCGGTTCCGATCGACAGGACAGCGAGGATCGCGAGCGCGGTGAAGGTCGTGCGGCGGGCAGTCAGTCTGCGGAGTGCTGGCATTGAGACGCCCTCCTCGCCCGCCGGGAATCGTTCTAGGGCGAAGTTACCGGTGGGTTTACCAGGCGAGCAAGAGGGTCGGTCGCCGGGGTGGATTTCCCTTGGTGGAGAAGGGTTTTCTTATGCTCGCGGGCTAGTTCGGAGCGGTGTTTTCATCGGAATCTGACAAAGAATCCGCGCGTCCGCCGACGGCTGCGAGTATCGCCGGAAAAGTGCGGAGAAAGGGGCTGCGATGGCGACCGGATACAGACGGTGGGGCAGGGCCGCGGCACTCGTTGCCGCGGTCGTCGCGCTCGGGACGGGCGAGGTGACCGTGGCTGCGGCGAGTGAGCCGCAGTTGACGGCGGCGAACGGTGTCTACGCGTGGGGGGTGACGAACGCGATTCTCCGGACGCCGGCGACAGTGTCGTCCGGCGTGTCCGCGGTGTCGGCTGGGGGACTGGTCGCGCTGGCGCTCAAGAACGGCGCCGTGATCGCCTGGGGAGACAACAACTTCGGCGAGACTGAGGTGCCCGCGGACCTCGCGTCCGGGACGAGTCAGATCGCCGCCGGCTGGACGCACGGGCTCGGCCTCAAGGGCGGCAAGGTGTACGCGTGGGGGAACGACTGGTACGGCCAGACTGATCTTCCGGCAACGGTGTCCAGCGGCGTGACGGCGATTTCCGCCAGTTCGGTGCACAGCCTCGCGTTGCTGGGGAACGGCCAAGTCGTGAGCTGGGGCAGCCGGTCGGACGTGCCGGACTTCGCCCAGTCGGGCGTCACCGCGATCTCGGCGGGCGGGGACCACAATCTCGTGCTGAAGAACGGCGGCGTGCTCGCGTGGGGCAACAACACGTACGGCCAGGCAACGGTTCCGGCGGCGGCGCAATCCGGGGTGACGGCGATTTCGACCGGGTTCGAGCACAGTCTCGCGCTCAAAAACGGCGGCGTGCTCGCGTGGGGGCGCGACAATGTCGGCCAGACTGACGTGCCGCCGGCGGCGACGAGCGGGGTGGTCGCGATCGACGCGGGATGGAACCACAATCTCGCGTTCAAGGCGGACGGGTCCGTCGTCGGCTGGGGCAACAACACCTACGGCCAGGCGACCGTGCCTCGGCCGCCGATCTGCGGGCCGGTCGTCAGCGGGTCCGCGGGCGACGAGTTCAGCCTGGTGGTGACGGATCGGTCGATTCCCTGCCACTGAACCGACAACGGAGGGGCGGCACTCGGCCGCCCCTCCGCCGGAACGGGTCAGGAAATGGTGCCCGACGGGCTGAAGCTGGTGCCCGACGCGGCGGTGCACTGCATGGTCCAAGGAGTCCAGCTGCCGTCGGACGCCTTGTGGAACTCGAGTTGCGCCGACAGCGCCGTGTCGAGGCCGAACGTCACCGTGCCGGGGCTGGCGGGCGCGGTGTAGGTCGGGATCGACGACGTCGACGTCTGGGCGATGTTCACCGTGATCGGGCCGCCCGCCGGGTAAATCTGTTCCGGGATCTGCAGGCCGGAGGCGTCCGACGGGGAGAGCGAGCCGTTGTCGACGGTGATCGGGACGTCGGCGGTGCCGCGGATTCCGTCGTATCCCGCGGCGGTGAGCAGCGCGTGGACCAGCGCGGTGATGGTCGCGGTGCCGGACACGTTGGTCGGCGTGGTGGTGCCGTTGACGGGGATCGTGTCCGGGCCGTTGAACTGTGCGGTGACCGCCACGTTCTGGGCCGGAATGGCCGGGAACGTGCAGCTGTAGGTGGCTGGGCCGGCCTGGTAGGTCGCGGTGGCGGCCGAGGCCGTGCCGGCGGTCAGGACCGCGATCGCGCCTACCGCGACGCCGGTCATCACGCCCGTGGACAGTCTGCTGAGCCGGGGCATACCATTCTCCTTAGATCGGATTGCAGTTCTCGCGGCGATCCTGCGCAGTGGGGACGGAGGTTTCCGCGGATTCCGTTCCGGGACATTCGCCGGGAACGGGGATCGGCTCGGTAGGGAATCCCGGCCGCGAGCCCAAGGTTACCCGTGAGTTCAGTCGGCAACAACCCTGGTCCGTGCCTGTTTCGCGGGTTGGCCACTGGACCGATTCTTTTGTCAGCGGCAGCGTAAACAGTATCGCCGTTTCGTTCGCCGGTGACAATTTCGGGAAGTCCGGGTATGCGGAAACGGAGTGCCGGAACAGTTTCCGGCACTCCGTTTCCGTGTTGTCGATCAGTTCTTGGAGGTCAAAGTCAGGGAGATCGTGTTGTCCGGACCGGACACCAGTGCGCCCAGGGCAAGATCGGCGATGAAGCAGTTCTTGAAGTCTGGAATGGTGTAATTGCCGGTGAGGGTGATCGGCTTGGTGATGTCGACGTTCGCCGCGGCCAGGGTCAGGTCGATCGGCTTGACGGTCGTGCAGCTGCCGGGCACGGTCGGCACTGGGAAGACCGGCACGATCGGGCCCGCCCAGATGTCGCTGATCTCCATGTTCGCGGTCTCGTGGGTGGTGAGGGTGCCGTTCGCGAGGGTGCCGGTGGCGGGCGCGGTCGGGGTGACGGTGACCGTCGCCTTGATCTTGAAACCGCCCGCGAGCAGCGAAATGTGCGCGGTGGACGGCGGCAATTGCAGATTGGCGTTGAGACCGACTGCTCCGGTTTGATCGTCGACCAGGAGATTTCCGGCGAGAGTCCCGGGGCCGAGGTCGAGGGTGCTGCCGGTCTTCTTGACGACGGTGCTGCCCGTTACCGAGTAAGAGATCGGAATGGGTATTTCGGACGCCGACGCGGGAACGGCGGAGGCGAGGCTGACCGCGGCCGCGGCGGCCGCTGCGAGCACGCCGATTCGGGTGATCCGGGAAATGGGCATGACGGTACTCCTTCGGCGGTGAGGAAACAGAATTTCATCGGGGCGCGAGATCTGTGACGTACCAGTTTCCGTCAATGCGCTGCGCGGTGACGGACAGTTGTGCGGCGGCTGTCTCCGGAGTGGCATTCCCTCTCGTGGCGGACTGGTCCAGGAATACGAGCAACTGTGCGTGGTCATTCGTGAGTTGCTGCACGGAGGTGGCGGAGACGCGAGAGGCGAGGGTCAGGCGCTGGCCCGGGGCCATGGTGCGGACTTGGGCGAAGAGCTTTTCGTAGGAATCGCGGGCGTGGCCGCGAAGCAGGGTGGCTGCGGCGTTCTCGGTGACGTCGGTTTTGTCGTAGGTGTAGGAGAAGATCTTGTTGAGGGCGAGGCTGATGGCGGAGGTGACTTCGGCGGTGGCCGGTTGATCGGTCAGCGCGTGGTTCGAGGCGGCGGCGGACGCGTTGGTGGAGCGGGCTTCGACGATGCACCAGACGCCGGCGGCGGTGAGGAGAGCAGTCAAGGTCAGGAGGAGCGCGGGGAGGCGGCGGGTGCTGGCCGGGGTGGAGAGGACGGGATCTGCGTGAGGTGGGGAGGGAGTTGGCTCGGCGTCGGGCGGGTCGGCGGCTGAGGGCTGGGCGGGTTTGGGTTCGGAGAGGGGGGATTGGACGGGTTCGGCGGTGGGTGGTTGAGCTGGATTGGAGGTTGTTGCGGACTGTCGGGGAGTTGAGTCGGTGGGGTGCTGGGTGGGGTCCGCGGTGGTGGGCGGGTGAGCGGCTGTGCTGGCTGGGTGGGCAGCGTTGGCTTCTGCGGTGGTTTGCTGGCTGGCGGCGGAGATTGAGGTGAGGTCTGCGGCGCTTTGCTTGGCGGTGCCGGTTGGGGTGGGTGTCTCGGCGGCGGAGGTAGGGGTGAGATCCGCTGCGCTCGGCTGGGCGGTGCCGGTTGCTGCGGGTGTCTCGGCGGCCGAAGTTGGGGCGAGGTCCGCTGCGCTCGGCTGGGCAGCACTGGTTGCGACAGGTGCCTCGGCGGTACTGGCTGCCCGCAGTCGAGCGGCAGAGGTAGAGGCGGAGGCGGCAGAAGCAGAAGCGACAGAAGAGCGTTCGGATTCAGCCGCACCCGCTGAGGAATCAGCGGGCCGAGTGCGTGACCTCGACCAGTGCAGAGTGAGTTTCATGATCCGGCTACCCCCAACTGCTCCAGCGCGCTGAGTTTCCAGCCCGACGCTGTGCGGGTCAGGGTCGCGGCCAGGCGGGTCCGGCGGATGGGCTGGGCGGCGCCGTCCTTGGTCACCGTGATTTCCACTGACGCCAGGAGTTTCGCGGTACCGGCTTCGGCGTCCAAGTCGGCGAGCCCGGCGTCTAGGACGTGGCCGGTGGTCGCGGATCCCTCAGGTGGAACGTTGCCGGGCAGGGTTGCCTGGAGCGCGCCGGTCGTCGCGGCTTGCCAGCGGGCTAGATCCGGGTGTTGCGGGTCGAAGGTGGTGACGGTGGTGATCAAGGCGCGGCCGGCGGCGACGGCCTCGTCTCTCCTCGCGCCTGCGGTTGAGGTGGGGGCTGTCGCGGCGGCGTGCCACGACCAGGCTGACCAGGCGGCGAAAGCGGCGGCTGCGGTCAGGGCGATTCCGGCGGCCCACGTCAGGCGGGATTTGGCGGGCGAGGATGCGGTGGAGACGGCCGAACTGTCTGCGTCGACGGGTGGGGCCGAGGTTGCGGAGTCGTCGGTGGGGGCCGAAACATCAACCTCGGCAGAGGGCAGGGCGGCATCATCGGAAGAAGCGACTTCCGGCGACAAGCTCAGTTTCCCCGGCGCAGCCACAGCATCTCCTCCAGATCAGTCGACGTCGGAAGCCCCTCGGCAAGACCTCCGGCAGGGCCCCCGGGCTTGGCCGGTTCCGGCACTCCGGGATGCGGAGCGTTCTGCGAACCGCGCACGGAAGACGGATCTCCGGCGGGCAGGGTGCAGGCGGCGGAGGTGTTGAACGGGAGCACCGGCAGTTCCTTGCTGCTGCGGTACTTCGTGCTCTCGTAGCCCTTCCGGCAGGGCGGTGGGTCGAAGAACGTCAAGGCCAGCGACAACTTTCCGCCGTCGGGGGTAATGGCCGACGACGTCGCGGCGACGGTTTTCGGCAGCGTCACCAGCAACTGCTCCAGGCCGTCGGTTCGGGCGCTGAAGACGTCGGCCGTCGTGAGCAGGTTGGCCATCAGGATCGGCAGGCCTGGGCTGGTGTCCCGCAGCAAGCCCGTCACCTGGGAAGCGGCGGGCGGGGCAGTCGCGATCAACTTTCGCAGGTCGCCGTCCGAGGACGCCAGTTGCGAGGCGAACAGGCGGGCGTTTCGGCTGAAGTCTCGCCACGCTGTCGAGGAGGCGGCTTGGGTTTTCAGCACCGTCGAGCCGTCGTTGATGAGGTTTACTGTTTGCGGCAGGTGGGTGGAGGCGGAGTTCGTGAAGGATCTCGCGGTGTCCATCAGCAGTTGCAGGTCTGGGCCGCTGCCTTGCAACGCGTTGTCCAGTTCGTTGACCACCGTGCGCAGGTCTTCTGTCGGGACCGACGCGGTCAGGGAGTCCACATCGGACAGGAAGGTCTGCACGGGGAGCGGCAGAGCGGTCGCGCTGCGGGGGATTACGCTGCCGTCCTCCAGGAAAGGTCCCTGGTCCGTTGACGGCTGCAGGTCGACGTATTGCTCGCCCACCGCGGAACGGTTCGCGACGATTGCGCGGGAGTTCGCGGGGATCGGCGGGGCTGAGGTGTCCAGCAGCAGGTCCGCTTCCATGCCGCGGTCGGTCAGGCGCAGGGGGCCGATCCGGCCGACGGCCACGCCTCGGTAGGTGACCTCGCCGTTGGTGAAAATGCCGCCGCCTTCGGAAAGTTCCAGGCGGACGGTGTAGGTGCCGGCACCGAAAAGACGCGCGATTCCAGCGTATTTCGCGCCGACGAAGGAAGTCGCGGCTAAGGCGACGATCACGAAGGCGATGACCTGGATCCGGATCCGTCTGGTGAGCATCAATGGCCCCCGGAGGTGAGCGGCAGGGTCGGGAGGCCGGGCGGGACGCCTTGGCCAGGCGGAGGCAGCGGAACGCCGGGGCCGGGGACCATCGAGGCGTAGACGTTTACGTAGTCGCCCTTGATCGCGTCCAGCACGGGGTCGGTGAACGGGAACGAAGGGAGGATTTCCAACGCCTTGGGCAGGTTTTGCCCGGCATCGGCCAGACGGCGCAGGATGGGGGCGAGCGCGCGCAGGTCGGCAGCCAGGTCGTCGCGGCTTCTGTTCGTGACGTCGGTGGCCACTGTGGACAGTTGGTCTAGCGATTGCAGCATCGTCACCAGCTGCGGTCGCTGGTCGGTAAGGGTCTTCAAGCCGGGCGTCAGGTCGGTGAGGGCGTCGGCGATCTGCGAGTTGCGGTCGGCGAGCGTCGCGGAGAGGCGGTTGAGGCCGTCCAGGGCGGCGGTGATGTCGCGGCGGTGGGCGTCGAGGTTGGTCATCAGCTGGTTGACCCCGCCGAGGAAGCTGCGGATCTCCTCTTCGTTGCCGTCCATCGCCTTCGTCAGTTCGCGGTTGATCGTCTGCAGCTGACCGATTCCGCCGCCGTTGAGCAGCAGGGACAGTGCGCCGAAGATCTCCTCGAACTCAGGGTTGCGGTTGGTTCGCGACACCGGAATGACGGCTTTGTCGCCCAACTGCCCGGACGGGGACGCGACCGGCGCGGCCAGTTCGACGAACTTCTCGCCCAGCAGCGACGATTGCCGCAGTCGGGCGACGGCGTTCGCGGGCAGGTGGACGTCGCCGTTGACAGCCAGGACGGTTTCGGCGGTCCAGCCGTCGGAACCCAGCCGGATCGACTGGACGCGGCCGACGGGGACGTCGTCCACCTTCACCGCGGCCTGCGGGACCAGGTCCAGCACATCGGCGAACTGCACGGTGATCTCGTACGGATGCGCGCCGAGGTCCGCGCCGCCGGGCAGCGGGAGGTCGTAGACGCCCCGGAAGCCGCCGGGTGCGGCGCAGCCAGCGAGCGTGCTCACCGCCAGTGCGAGGAAAAGCCGTCGCGCCTTCATCGGCCGCCTCCCGTCACGGCCACGTCCGTTGCCGGCAGCGGCAGGTACTCAAGCAGGTTGGAGCGGCCCTGCAGACGTCCGGTGGCCGGATCGACCGCGTTCAGCACGTTCTGGGCGGCCAGCGGGGCGACGTCCAGCGCTTCGGCCAGCGAGGCGCGCTGGTCGACCAGGATCTGCGTCGTCTTGGCCAGTTTGTCTACATTGGACTTGACCGCAGCCCTGTTGTCCCGGATGAAACCCTGGACGGAGGCGAGTGCGCTGGCGAGCGAGCGCAGCGCGTCGGAGAGCTCGAAGCGGTTCGCGGCGAGCGTGTCGGACACCTTGGCCAGCTGCTGGTTCACGTCCGCGACTTGATGGTCGTTCGTGGCGAGCATGGTGGTGAACTTCTGCAGCTCGTCGACCGTTCCGAACAGGTCCGAGGAGTTGCCCGCCAGCGTGCGCGCGAGGCGGGCGAAGTCGCGGACGGAGGTGTTGAACGCCTTGCCGTTGCCGTCCAGGTTCGCCGCGCCTGTCCGCAGAAGATCCGACAGCGCGCCGTTGGAGTTCGCTCCGTTCGGGCCGAGCGCTTTGCTCAGCGTGTCCAGGCTCGAATACAGCTGGTCCAGCTCCACCGGCGTGCCCGTGCGGTCGGTGCCGATCACCGCGCCGTCGGCCAAGCGCGGGCCGCCGCGGGCGAGTTTGCCCAGCTGGACATAGCGGTCGGCGACCACGCTCGGCGCGATGACCAGCGCCGTGGTGTCGGCGGCGACCGGAATGTGCGGGTCTACCGACAAGTCGACACGGACCTGCTGGCCTTGCGGGAGAACCGCGGTGACCTCGCCGACCTTCACCCCGAGCACTCGGACGTCGGACCCGCTGTAGACACCGACGGCCCGCGAAAAGTAAGCCGTGACGCGGTATCGGCCGGATCCGGAGAACACCCACCACAGCACGCCGCAGACCACCAAGGCCATGACCAGCAGGAAGACGACGAAACGGTAGGTGCGCGCGGTCATTTCGCGCCTCCCTTCGGCGGGGTGCACGGATCGCGGTTCTCCGGGATGAGGCCGCACAGGTAGCTGTCGAGCCAGCGGCCGTTGCCCGCGGTGTTGTTCAGCACGCGGAAGTACGGTCCGGCGAGTTTGAGGCTCTGCATGAGATTCGCGTCCTGCCGTTGCAGCAGGTCGGTCACCTGGTCGAGCTGCTTGAGCGCCGGCGCGAGTTGCGCGGTGTTGTCCGAAACCAGGCCGGACAGCTGCTTCGCGAGCTGCTGGGTTCCGACGAGCAGCTGATGGATCGCCTCACGGCGGTGGTCCAGTTCGGTGAGCAGCAGGTCGCCGTCCTTGACGAGTTTCTCGAAGTCGTCGTTCGAGTTGGCGAGCGTGGTGGTCAGTTTGCGCGCGTTGGCCAGCAGTTCGGCGATCTCGTTGTCGCGCGACGAGACCGTTTTCGACAGCGCGCTCAGCCCGTCGAGCGCGGTGCGGACGTGTTGCGGCGAGTTGCGGAAGGTGTCGCTGATCGTGGAGAAGCTGGTCGCGAGCTGTTTCGTGTCGATCGCGCCCGCGGTGTCGGCAAGCCCGTTGAACGCGTCGGTCACGTCGTACGGGGTCACGGTGCGGTCGCGCGGGATGGGCTGGTCCGGGTTCTGTTCCGCGCGGCCGGACGGGTCGAGGGCGAGGAACTTGCGGCCTAGCAACGTTTTGATCTTGATCTGCGCCGACGTCCGGTCGCCGATCCAGGCGTCCTTGACCCGGAAGCTGACCAGCACGTGGTCGTCGTCCAGGTCCACCCGGGACACTTCGCCGACTTTGATCCCGGCGATCCGCACCTCGTCGTCCGCCTGCAGCCCGGCGGCCTCGCCGAATTCGGCCTGGTAGGTGGTGCCGCCGAGGAAGGGCAGGTTGTTGTAGTTCAGCGTGCCGGTGAGGATCGCGGCCAGCACGACGCTGCCGACGACCCCCAGCACGAGCGGATTGCGCTCCCGGAACGACTTCACGCGCCACACCTCGCCGCGGTCGCCGCCACTCCGCGCGGCGGCGAAGTTTCCAGGACGGCCTTGCACAAGTAGAAGTTCATCCACGAGCCGTACGAGCCGAGCGTGCCGATGCGGTCCAGCTTCTTCGGCAGCGTGGTCAGGGCCTTGTCCACGTCGGCTTCCCCCTTGTTCAGGTTCTGGGTCAGCACGTCGAGACCGGAGATGCTGTCCTTCAGCCCCGGCCGGATTTCGGTGAGCAGCCCGCTGGTGGACTGCGTCAGGTCGGCCAGGCCGGACACCGCGTCGCCGATCGCCGTGCGGTCCTCGGCGAGGCCGGACACGAGCTGGCGCAGGGTCGACACCAGCGTCGCGAGCGAATCCCCCTTGCCGTTCACGGTTTTCAGCACCGAGTTCAGGTTGCCGATCACCTCGCCGATCACACGGTCCCGGCTGGCGAGGGTGCTGGTGAGCGACCCGGTGTGCTGCAGCAGTTCGGTCACTGTGCCGCCTTCTCCTTGCAGCACTTGGACAATCTCTCCGGACAGGGCGTTGACGTCTTTGGGCGACAGAGCCTGGAAGAGCGGTTTGAAACCGTTGAACAGGTCGGTCAGGTCGAGTGCGGGGGTCGTGCGGTCGAGGGGGATTTCGCCGTCCGGCGGCAACACCCCGGCGGCGGCGCGGGGGCGTTCCAGCGCGAGGTAGCGCTGGCCGACCATGTTGCGGTACTTGATCACCGCGGTCACGTTGGCGGGCACCGTGCGGCCGTTCTCGAGCGAGAAGCTGACGTGCGCGCGGTTGTGGTCGGTCACGCCGAGGTCTTCGATCTGCCCGACCTTCACCCCGGAGATCCGCACGTCGTCGCCGACATTCAACGCGGTGGCATCGAGGAAAGTGGCTCCGTAACGCTGGCTCCCGCCGACTGAACCGCCGGTGATCGACAACGCGAGAATGACCGTCGCGAGGACCGTGACCAGGATGAAGATCAGGCTTTTGACCAGGGGAGCGGCAAGGTTTCTCACTTCGCCGTCACCTCCGTTCCGCGGTAGAGCGGGCCGACGAGCACGCTGCTCCACATCGGCACGTCAGCGGTCGACATGCCCAGCGACGGCGCGATCAGCGAGGACAGGAACTGTTGCTCCTGCGGGGAATTCGCGATGCCGAGGTCGCCGGTCGACGGTGTGGTCGCCGGAGTTCCGGCGCGCGGCACGACGCCGCTCGGGTAGCAGCGCGGGCCGGTCTTCTCGGTATAGGCGGGCGCGTCCTTGCCCGGCACGTATTTCCCGCGCGACTGCGACACGGTGACCTCGACGTGCAGGCCGGGTTCCTTCGACCCAGCGCCGAGGATCCGGTCCATCGACGGTTTCATGTCGGTGAGCGCCTGTAGAGTGCAAGGGAAGCTGGGGGAGTACTTAGCGCCGATTTCGAGCGGACGGCGGCTGTCCGCGGACAACGCGATGATGTTGTTCCGGTTCTGCCGCAGGAACGTCGTGAGGTCCTGCGACGACGTCGTGACCTGCTGATACAGCGAACCGAGGTCCGTGCGCTTCGCGTCGACCGTGCCGAGGGTGACCGACGAATCGGTGAGCGCGTCGAGCAGATCGGGTGCGATGTCGCCGTACATCTGGGTGACGGTGGCGAGGTCGCGCACGTTTCGGTCCAGCTGCGGCAGGTTCGGGTTGAACCGCCGCAGGTAGTCCGACGCGGTCGCCAACGTCTGGCCCAGTTGTGCGCCGCGGCCTTGCAACGCCGTCGACACCGCGGTCAGCGTGGTCGCGAGTTTCTGCGGCTGGACGGCCTTCAGCACCGGCAGCAGGTTGTCGAAGACCCGCTCCAGTTCGATCGCGTTCGCCGACCGGTCCTGCGAGATCACATCTCCGGCCTGCAGCGGCCGCTTCCGGCCAGTGTCCGGAATGGACAGTTGGACGTACCGTTCGCCGAAGAGGGTCTTGGGCACGAGCAACGCGGAAACGTTGACCGGCAGCCATTTCACCTGCTCCGGGTCCAGCGCGAGCGAGATCTCCGCGCCGCCGCGGATCGCGTGCACGCCCCGGATCTCGCCGACCACGACCCCGCGCGCCTTCACCTGCCCGCCCGCGCGCAGTTGGTTGCCGACACGGTCGGCCTGCAGCGTCACCGGGACCGTGGTGGCGAAGTCCTTGTTGTAGATCTTCACCGTGAGCAGCACGAACGCCGACAGCGCCGCCAGGAACAGCACCCCGGCGGTGCGGACTCGGGTCTTGTGCCAGCGCCGGTTCATCCGGCCACCTGGACGGTCGTCGTGGCGCCCCAGATGGCGAGGCTCAGGAAGAAGTCCAGGACGCTGATCGCGACGATCGCCGTCCGCACCGCCCGCCCGACCGCGACGCCGACGCCCGCCGGACCGCCGCTCGCGCGGAAGCCGTAATAGCAATGCGCGAGCACCACGACGACGCTGAAGATCAGCACCTTCCCGAACGACCACAGCACGTCGCCGGGCGGCAGGAACAGCAGGAAGTAATGGTCGTACGTCCCCGCCGATTGGCCGAAGCCCCACACCGTGACCTGCCGCGACGCGAGATACGACGACAACAGCCCCACCGCGTACAGCGGAATCACCGCGATGAATCCGGCGATCACCCGCGTGGTCACGAGATACGGCACGCTCGGGATGCCCATCACCTCGAGCGCGTCGATCTCCTCCGAGATCCGCATCGCGCCCAGTTGTGCGGTGAACCCGCAGCCGACCGTCGCCGACAACGCCAGCCCGGCCACCAGCGGCGCGATCTCGCGCGTGTTGAAGTACGCCGAAATGAACCCGGCGAACGCCGACGTGCCCACCTGGTTGAGCGCCGAATACCCTTGCAGCCCAACGACAGTCCCGGTCGCGACGGTCATCCCGACCATCACGCCGATCGTCCCGCCGATCACCGCCAGCGCGCCGCTGCCGAAGCTCACCTCGGCCAGCAGCCGGACGATCTCGCGCAGGTACCGGCGCACCGCGCGCGGCACCCAGCCGAGCGCGCGCAGGAAGAACAGGATCTGGTCGCCGAGAGTGTCGAGGAAGCCCAGCCTGCGGTCGATGGCTTCGAGCACGCGCGTCGGAGTCGGGGTGGCCATCAGCTTCCCTTCGGCGGCACGAGCTGGAGGTACACCGTGGTGAGGATCAGGTTCAGCACGAACAGCAGCAGGAACGTGATGACGACGGACTGGTTCACCGCGTCGCCCACGCCCTTCGGCCCGCCGCGCGGATTCAGCCCGCGATAGGACGCGACGACCGCGGCGACGAAGCCGAACAGCAACGCCTTGATCTCGCTGATCCACAGGTCGGGAAGCTGTGCCAGCGCGGAGAAACTCGCCAGGTACGCGCCCGGCGTGCCGCCCTGCATGATCACGTTGAAGAAGTAGCCGCCGAGCACGCCGACCACGCTGACCATGCCGTTGAGGAACACCGCCACGCCCATCGCGGCCAGCACGCGCGGCACGATCAGGCGCTGGATCGGCGAAACTCCGAGCACCTCCATCGCGTCGATTTCCTCGCGGATGGTGCGGGAGCCGAGGTCCGCGCACATCGCGCTGCCGCCCGCGCCCGCGATGAGCAGCGCGGTCACGATCGGGCTGGCCTGCTGGATGATCGCCAGCACGCTCGCCGCGCCGGTGAACGACTGCGCGCCGATCTGTGTGGTCAGCGACCCGATGTGCAGCGCGATCACCGCGCCGAACGGGATCGACACCAGCGCGGTCGGCAGGATCGACACGCTCGCGATGAACCAGAACTGCTGCACGAGTTCACGGAACTGGAACGGACGGCGGAACGTCAGCCGGACGACGTCGAGCCCCAGTGCGTAAAGCCGGCCGGTCTGGTGCAGTGCCGCGGCGCCGGGAAACGCCATCGCCCGACCTCCCAGCAATTTCCGGGCACGGCGGAATGCCCGTCGAACGCCCGTTCCGGTGCTGGTCCGAATGGAGGACCGGGTCGGAAGCGAAAGAGTCGGCGGGGTTACCGTGCGGTTTCGTTACTGGTCAGTACGCTAACGAGGGCCTTGCCCGCAGACAAGAACTTGCCCCGTCCTGCGGGGTCACGGCGTCGTAACCGCCGAATTCTTGTGCGGTTGTGACAACTGCCGGGAATGCGGTTGTCAGTGCCGGAAAATAAATACCGGTGCGGCGGTTTCCGGATATTTCAGCGAGCGAGCCAGCGGTGCAGCGAAGCCGTCAGCGCCTCGGGTGCGTCGAGCTGGATGAGGTGTCCGGCCGAACGGACCAATTCCAGTCCGGCGCCCGGGATCATCCCGGCGAGCCGGTGCGCGCGGTCGACCGGGATCCAGGTGTCGTCGGTGCCCCATACGACGAGTGTGGGCACGCTGATGTCGCGGTAGCGCGGCTCGATCTCGTCGGTGTACCGCTGATCGGCCTGCGCGATCTGCCGGTAGAAGGCCGCCTGTCCAGCCGAACCGAGCCACGGCGTGACCAGCATGTCGTGCGCTTCGGCGGACAACGGACGGTGGGCGGCACCGGCGATGTACTCCCGCACGAGCGCCTCGTGCAGGTTCGGCGGCAGCTGCGCGAACACGTCCGCGTTCTCGGCCACCAGGCGGAAGAACTCCGACCCCCACGGCGCCAGCGCGACGACGTCCACCAGCGCCAGCGACCGATAAGCCGCGCCGTGCAACAGAAAAGCGCGCAGACTGACCGCGCCGCCGTAATCGTGCGCCACGACGTCCGGCTCTTCGAGACCCCAATGGTCCAGCAGCGCGGCGAACGTCTCGCCCTGCGCGGCAAGTGAGACGTCCTGGCCTTCAGCCATCGTGGAACTGCCGTAACCCGGCATGTCCCACAGGTACACGGTGAAGTCCTGCGCGAACGTCGAGGCGATCGGCTCCCACAGCTTCGAGGACCACGGCGTCCCGTGACAGAACACGAGCGGCGGCCCCGCGCCTTGCCGGGACCACCGCACCCGCTGCCCGCGCCAGTCGAAGACCTCCATCAACGCTTCAGGTCCGCGACGATCTCGTACGAACGCACGCGGTCTTCATGGCCGTGCACCATCGTGGTGATCATCAGCTCGTTGGCGTCGGTGTCGGCCAGCAGCTGGTCCAGTCCCTTCCGGACACTCTCCGGCCCGCCGACGATGCTCGACCCGAACCGCTCGGCGAGGAACGCGCGGTCCATCTCGGTGTACGGGTACTCGGCGGCGTCCTCCGGCGTCGGCAGCGCGATGGGGCGGCCGCGGCGGAGGCTCAGGAAGGTCAGCCCGCTCGGCCCGGCCAGGTACTCCGCGCGCTCGTCGGTCTCGGCGGCGATCACCTGCACGCCCAGCATCACGTACGGCTCGGAAAGCACCTCGGACGGACGGAAGTTCTCGCGGTACAGGCGCACCGCCGGAATCGTGTTCTCGGCGGCGAAGTGATGGGCGAAGGAGAACGGCAGCCCCAGCCGTCCGGCCAGCTGCGCGCTGAAGCCGGACGAGCCGAGCAGCCACACCGGCGGCTTGTTGCCCTCGGCGGTGATCGCGTTGACGCCGCGCGCCGCGTCCGGCTCGAAGTAGGAGATGAGTTCCATCAGGTGCTCGGGGAAGTTCTCCGCGGACAGCCCGCCCGGCCCGCGCAGCGCGAGCGCGGTGCGCTGGTCGGTGCCCGGCGCGCGGCCGATGCCGAGGTCGATCCGGCCCGGGTGGAACGCCTCCAGCGTGCCGAACTGCTCGGCCACCACGAGCGGCGCGTGGTTCGGCAGCATGATCCCGCCGGAGCCGACGCGGATGCTCTCGGTGGCGTCCGCGACGTGCCCGATCAGCACCGCCGTGGCCGAGCTGGCGATGCCGGGCATGTTGTGGTGCTCGGCGAGCCAGTACCGGTGATAGCCCAGCCGCTCGGCGTTGCGGGCGAGATCGAGCGTGTTGCGCAGCGCCTCGCCGACCCCCTTCCCTTCGGAAACGGGGGAGAGGTCGAGCACGGACAGCGGCACGTCAGGCAGGGAGGTCACGTACAGCCGCAACGCGCGCGGCCGCGATTCCCTTCCCGCCTCACGCGTGCGGCAGCCAGTCCGGGTTCGAGGCGAGCACGATCAGCTGCTGCGTCGCCCGGGTGAGCGCGACGTACAGCACGCGCCGCCCAGTCGAGGACTCGGTGACCAGGTCCATCGGCTCGACCAGCACGACCGCGTCGTATTCGAGGCCCTTCGAATCGAGACTGCCGACGACCTTGAGCCGCTCGTCGGTCTGCCCGGCGAGCCAGCCTTCGACCTCTTCGACCCGGTCCATGGCGGTGATCACACCGACCGTGCCCTCGACCGCGCCGAGCAGTTCCTTCGCCGCGGACTGCGTCGCGGTGGCCAAAGCCGCCTGGTCGACCGGCCGGACTTCCGGCTCGATCCCGGTGGTGCGCACGGCCTTGGGCAGCTCGTCGGCCTGCGCGTGGCCGGCCACGACCTTCGCCGCCAGGTCGAAGATCTCCGCCGAGTTCCGGTAGTTCGTGCGCAGCGTGAAGCGCCGCCGCGTGGTCTTCACGCCGAACGCCTGGTCGCGCGCCTGCGCCGCCTCGTCCGGATCCGGCCACGAACTCTGCACCGGGTCGCCCACGACGGTCCAGCTCGCGTACTTGCCGCGCCGGCCGACCATCCGCCACTGCATCGGCGAAAGGTCCTGCGATTCGTCGACGACCACGTGCGAGTACTCGTCGTAGTGCTCCGGGCGGTGCGGCGCGCCCCCGGAACTGCCGCGCTCCGGGGCCACCTCGACCACGGTCTGGCGACGGCGGCGCTTCGGTTCCGGCCCGACCAGCACGCGCAGCTCGTCCAGCAGCGCGACGTCGGCCACCGACCAGCCGCGCGAACGGTCCGCGAAATCGGCCGCCAGCAGGCTGATCTCGTTCCGGTTCAGAATGCCCTTCGACGCCGCGGCGAGCCGCTTCTCGGCACCGAGCCACTTGAGCACCTGCGCCGGGTACAGCGTCGGCCACCACACCACGAGGAAACGGTGGAAGTCGATGCGCTCGCCGAGATCGTTGATCAGCTCCGCGCGGTCGATCTCCTTGCCGTCCGCCTTCGCGTACTCCTCAGCCTTGTCCGCGAGCGCGCCCAGAAGCAGCTCTGCCACGCGTACGCGCGACCGGTTCGGCGGCGCGCCCTGCGTGTGCGCCTTGCGCCGTACCTTCTCCAGCTCGCGCGCGGTGAGCTTCAGGACTTCGCCGCGGTACACGATCTTCAGCTCTGTCGGCGCTTCGGGCGGGGTGTCGCGCAACGCGCGCAGAAGCACCTTTCGGATCCGCAGCGAACCCTTGATCGCGGCCAGCGCGGCCGTGTCCTGTCGAGTCGCTTCGAGACCGTCGAGCACTTCGCCGAGCGCGCGCAGCTCTACGTTCGTTTCGCCCATCGACGGCAACACGCGCGAGATGTACGTGGTGAAGACGCCCGAAGGGCCGATCACCAGCACGCCCGCGCCGCCGAGCTGACGGCGGTGCCGGTACAGCAGGTACGCCGCGCGGTGCAGTGCGACCGCCGTCTTGCCGGTGCCCGGGCCTCCGGTGATCTCGGTGACCCCGCGCCACGGCGCGCGGATGACCTCGTCCTGTTCCTTTTGGATCGTGGCGACGATGTCGCGCATCTTCTCGCCGCGCGAGCGGCCGAGCGCGGCCATCAGCGCGCCCTCGCCGACGATCTGCATGTCCTCGGGCACGGCGTCGGCGATCAGCACGTCGTCGTCCACGTCCAGCACCGTCTGGCCGGAGCAGCGGATGACGCGGCGGCGCACGACGTCCATCGGCTCTTCAGCGGTGGCCTGGTAGAACGCGGCGGCGGCGGGCGCTCGCCAGTCGGTGACCAGGTTGTCGAACTCGGTGTCGCGGATGCCGAGGCGGCCCACGTAGATGTGCTCGCGGTCGAGGTGGTCGAGCCTGCCGAAGACCAGGCCCTCGTACTCGGCGTCGAGCGTCTGCAGGGTCTGGTTCGCGTGGTAGACCATCATGTCGCGTTCGAACAGCATCGACGCCTGCTCGAAGATCGCTTCGCGCTGGGCGCCTTGGCCGAGCTCGTAGCCCTTGGCCCGCATCGCCTCGGCCTGGGTCCGCAGCTCGGCGAGCCGCGTGTAGACCCGGTCGACGTGTGCCTGCTCGACGGCGATCTCAGCCCGTCTCACCCGGGGTTCCGACACGCAACGCTCCCTTGAACACCATGACTTCGCCTCTGGAGGGCGAAGAACGACTCTACGCGCCCGCGCGCGCGGGCTCGGCAAGTCCTGCCCAACGCCACATCGCGACCTTGGGCGAAGATGGCCGGGTGACGAGGATCGTGGCGGGGAAGGCGGGCGGACGGCGGCTGAAGGTGCCGCCCAAGGGCACCCGCCCGACGTCGGAGCGGGTGCGGGAAGCGCTGTTCAACGCCCTCGAAGTGGCCGGTGAGCTGGACGGTGCCCGCGTGCTCGACCTCTACGCTGGCTCAGGCGCGCTCGGTCTCGAAGCGCTCTCGCGGGGTGCTGCGGAGGCGTGGTTCGTTGAGGCCGACCGTCGGGCGGTAGAGGTGCTTCGCGGCAACGTCGCCGAATTGCGGCTAGGCGGGACGGTGCGCGCGGGCCAGGTCGAGACTGTCGTCGCTGCTCCTGCGTCGGGGCAGTTCGATGTGGTGCTCGCAGACCCGCCGTACGCGGTTGACGCTGCTTCGCTGGGCACTGTGCTCGCTTCGCTGCACAGTGGTGGCTGGCTCGCGGACGGCGCGTTGACGGTGATTGAACGGGCTGCGCGCGACGGCGCTCCAGACTGGCCGTCGACGTTCAAGCCGCTTCGCGACAAGCGCTATGGAGACACGGCGTTGTATTGGGCTGAGTACGACAGCTCATCTGAGGTGTGACGCAGTCGTCACGAGTGCGCGCGCGACCGCGTGGCTTGATAGCGTCCGCGCCATGCGGCGTGCGGTCTGTCCCGGTTCTTACGATCCGGCCACCAACGGACATCTCGACATCATCGAGCGTGCTTCGGCGCTCTTCGACGAGGTTGTCGTCGCGGTGGGGGTGAACAAGAGCAAGAAGGGCCTCTTCAGCGTCGAGGAACGCATGGAGATCCTGCGCGAGATCACCGCGAAGCTGCCGAACGTACGCGTCGATTCGTGGCAGGGCCTGCTCGTGGACTACTGCCGCGACAACGACATCGCCGCGGTCGCGAAGGGCCTTCGCTCGGTCAGCGACTTCGACTACGAGCTGCAGATGGCCCAGATGAACCGCGAGCTCACCGGCCTCGAAACGCTGCTGATGGCCAACAACCCGGCGTACGGCTTCGTGTCCAGCTCGCTGGTCAAGGAGATCGCGGCGCTCGGCGGCGACATCGAGAACCTGGTGCCGCCGGTGGTGTACGAACGCCTCGTCGCGGTCTACGCCAAACAGGACTGAGCAGCTCGGGACTGAGCACCGGGGGACTGAGCACCGCCTCCGGCCGAAACGCCAGCCCGGCGGCCGATTTAGCCTGAACGGATTACAGCCTTCGTCGGGACTTCGGCTGCGGCCTGAAGCTGTTCACCTCACGTCATTCTGCGGACTACCCGACCGGGTTACCGTCCGAAAATGACCAACAACCGCAGCCGCATAGTCGGTGTCCTTTTCGCACTGCTGGTCGGTTTCCTGGGGTTCGGCACGGCCGCGGAGGCCGTTCCGATGTCCCCGGCGGCGCCGGCGTCCGTGCAGCCGAAGCAGAACTCCTGTGGGGATCTGTCCGGGTTCACGCACGTCAAGCTGTCCGCGCTGCCCGCGCAGGCGACTGACACCTACAAGCTCATCCAGACGAACGGCCCGTTCCCGTACCCGAAGAACGACGGCGTCGTGTTCACCAACCGCGAGGGGATCCTGCCCTCCTGCGCGTCGAGCTACTACCACGAGTACACCGTGCCCACGCCCGGTTCGAGCAACCGCGGCACCCGCCGGATCGTGACCGGCCAGGGCGGCGAGTACTTCTACACCGGCGACCACTACCAGTCCTTCCAGGTCATCGACATCGACGGCGGCAGCACGCCCGCCAAGTGCGGCGACCTGTCGAAGCTGAGCCCGGTCGGCTACTCGACGCTGTCGGACGAGGCCAAGAAGGTCGTCGACGGCGTGCGCGCGGGCACCCTCAGCGACGGCACGACCTACCAGAACCGCGAGGGCGTCCTGCCCGCGTGCGACGCCGGCTACTACACGCTGTACGACGTCGGCTCGGAGGACCGGGTGATCTCCGGCGACGGCGGCGAACTCGTCTACACGCCGGACCACTACGCCACCTTCCAGAAGATCGATCTGAACGGCTGATCGCGGCGCGGCGGGGCGGTCTCACCGGCGGGTGAGGCCGCCCCTTCCCCTGCGTGCCAGGACACGCCCGGTCGGGTGCTCGTTCACCGGTTCAGGCTGCGAAGCGGGCAGACTGGAAGCCAGTGATCGGGGAAACTGCTTGAGGGAGTGGCCGTGTACCGGGTTTTCGAGGCACTCGACGAGCTCGTCACGATCGTCGAAGAGGCCCGTGGGGTTCCCATGACGTCCAGCTGCGTGGTGCCCCGCGGCGACGTCCTCGAGCTGCTCGACGACGTCCGCGACGCGCTTCCCGGCGAAGTGGACGACGCGCAGGACGTGCTCGACAAACGCGACGATCTGCTGCTGGCCGCGCGCAAGGAGGCGGGGGAGACCGTCGCCGGCGCGAACGAGGAAGCCGAGCGGACGGTGTCGGACGCCACGTCCGAGGCCGAACGCATCCTCGCCGACGCGCGCGCCCGCGCGGAGCAGATGCTGGGCGACGCGCACAACGAGGCCGAGCGCATGGTCGCGGGCGGGCAGGCCGAGTACCAGAACCTCACCGAACGGTCCCGCGCCGAATCCGAGCGGATGATCCAGGCCGGCCGCGACGCCTACGACCGCGCGATCGAGGACGCCCGCGCCGAACAGGGCCGGCTCGTCTCGCAGACCGAGGTCGTGCAGGCCGCGCACGCCGAATCCGCGCGCATCGTCGACGAGGCGCACGCCGAGGCCGACCGTCAGCGCGCCGACTGCGACGCGTACGTGGACGGCAAGCTGGCCGAATTCTCCGAACTGCTGGCCACCACGCTGCGCACCGTCGATTCGGGCCGCAACCACCTGCGCTCGCCCTCGACCGGCCACGGCGGCGGCCGCTCGACGCTGTACGACTACCAGGTCTGACCAGGCTCCTCGCGGGTGTTCCGGCCGGTGAGGACGGATGCCGAGGCTCTCGGCGGGCGAGCGCCCCAATGAGGTTTTCTCAGCGGTGCGGTGTGTGGCGGGTTCGCGTTGTAGCGGTGGCTGGCCAGGGTATGCGGAGCACTGCCTGGGGCCAGCCTGGTCGCGTGGCTCCATTCCTGGCGAAAGTCCGTGAGGGGAACCCTGAGGGACTCTGAGTCCGTCAGGGTTCCCCTCACGGACCTCGGCATCACGCGTCAGGTCAGTCGCGCGACGCGAGAACCCCGCGTAAACCGGGGTCTCCCCGCAAGGCTGCGCGGTGGCATGCGGCGCCGGGCCGCTGGCAGATGCGGCCGACCCTCGCCACGCCGCACCCCGCTCCCGCAAACGTCCTTCACAGACCTCCCCAAGGCCCACTGCTGAGAAAACCCCAATGTGGCGTTCGGTGCGTCGCATGCACCCAATGCCGCATTGGGGCGCGTGACCGCCGCGCACCCGGCGCTCGCGTCCGGCCGCTTCTCGCGAGGTTGCGGGGCCTGCGTACGCTGGTAGGCGATGTCCGAAAACCCTGCCCAGAACGCCCGCCCCGCGCAGCTCGACGACCGCAGCCCGTGGGTGGTCGACACCCGTGAGCTCGGCCGCCGCGCGGGACTCAGCCGGGAGTTGCGCCGCACCGCGCCCGTGCCGACCGCGCTCGGCGTCCCCGGCGTGCTCGAAATCCGCGAAGGCGAGCCCGTCGAGCTCGACCTGATGCTCGAATCCGTCGTCGAAGGCGTCCTCGTCACCGGCACTGCCACAGCAGTGGCCGCCGGCGAGTGCTCGCGCTGCCTCGACCCGGTCACCGAGCACATCGAAGTCGATCTCACCGAGTTGTTCGCCTACCCGGGATCGGCCACCGAGGAGACCACCGACGAGGACGAGATCCCTCGCCTGATCGACGACCGGATCGACCTCGAGCCGACCGTCCGCGACGCCGTGGTGCTGGCGCTTCCGCTCGCCCCGCTGTGCCGCGAGGACTGCCCGGGACTGTGCATCGAATGCGGCGTCAAGTGGGCCGATCTCGAGCCCGGACACGGGCATGAGAAGATAGACCCTCGGTGGGCCGCGCTGGTCGAGCGATTCGACGAGAACGCGGGCGAAAAGCCTGCGCACGGCTCCGGAGAGCAAGCCTGACGAGCGTCCAGCTCGATCCGGGAGAAGTAAGTTCGCTCGCATCCGCGAGCAGACCGTTTGAAGGAGATCTACTCGTGGCCGTCCCGAAGCGGAAGATGTCGCGATCCAACACGCGCTCCCGCCGCAGCCAGTGGAAGGCGGCTCCGGTTCAGCTGGTGCCCTGCTCCAACCGCGCCTGCCGCCAGCCGAAAATCCAGCACGTCGCTTGCCCGGCTTGCGGCCAGCACAACGGCCGCCAGGTCGTCGAGCCCGCCTGAGCGGGCAGCCGACCATGGGGGGTAAGCCCGTCGGAGGACCCGCGGCCGAACCCGCATCGTTGCTCGAGGCGCTCGGGGTCGTTCTCGACCCCGAGCTGCTCCGTCTTTCGCTCACGCACCGCTCGTACGCGTACGAGCACGGCGGCCTGCCGCCGAACGAGCGACTGGAGTTCCTCGGAGACGCGGTGCTCGGCCTCGTCGTCACCGACCACCTCTACACCACCCACCCCGACCTGCCCGAGGGCCAGCTCGCGAAGCTGCGCGCCAGCGTCGTCAACATGCACGCGCTGGCAGGCGTCGCACGCGGGCTCGGCGAGGGCGGGCTCGGGGCGCATCTGCTGCTGGGCAAGGGCGAAGAGCTCACCGGCGGCCGGGACAAGGCGAGCATCCTCGCCGACGGTCTCGAAGCCGTCATCGGCGCCACGTACCTCGCGCACGGCATCGAGGTCGCGCGCAAGCTGGTGCACCACCTCTTCGACGGGTTGCTGGCCGAGGCTCCGCTGCGCGGGGCAGGCCTCGACTGGAAGACCAGCCTGCAGGAGCTGACCGCCTCCGGGGGACTCGGCGTGCCCGAGTACCGCGTCGAGGACAGCGGTCCCGACCACCGCAAGGAATTCACCGCCACCGTGCTGGTAGCGGGCCGCGCGCTGGGCGAAGGCAACGGCACCACGAAGAAGGAAGCCGAGCAGAAGGCCGCGGAGACCGCCTGGCGGGCTCTGTCGGAGGAACTCGGCACGGGCGACGACGCGAGCTGAGTCGTTTTTCTTCCCGGGGCCGGCCGACTCGATGTCGGCCGGCCCCGTTTTTCGTTGCCAGGGCACGGGCCCTCCGTTTTTTGTCGGGGGCGCCGGGCAGAATGAGCGCATGCCCGAACTACCCGAGGTCGAGGTCGTCCGCGCCGGCCTCGAAGCGCATGTCGCCGGCCGTACTGTCCGCGCCGTCGAGGTGCTGCACGACCGCGCCATCCGGCGGCACGCGCAAGGAGCCGCCGACTTCACCGGACGGCTCGCCGGAGTCACGATCGAGGCCGCCCGGCGGCGCGGCAAATACCTGTGGCTGGAACTGTCCGACGGCGAGGCGGTGCTGGCGCATCTCGGCATGAGCGGCCAGATGCTGGTGCAAGCCGAGGACGTGCCGGACGAGAAACACCTGCGCGTCCGAGTCCGGTTCGCCGACGACGGGCCGGAACTGCGTTTCGTCGACCAGCGCACGTTCGGCGGCCTGGCCCTGGACGAACTGGTCGAGGTCGACGGCGACAACCTGCCCGGCACCATCGCGCACATCGCCCGGGATCCGATGGATCCGAAGTTCGACCCGGAGGCCGCCGTGCGCGCGTTGCGTTCGCGGCGGACCGAGGTGAAACGCGCGCTGCTCGATCAGACGCTGGTGTCCGGGGTGGGCAACATCTATGCCGACGAGGCGTTGTGGCGCTCCAAACTGCATTGGTCGAGGCCGACCGAGAAACTCACTGCCGCACAAGGGCGAACGCTGGTGTCCGCGGCCAGTGACGTGATGTCGGCCGCGCTGCTGGCGGGAGGGACGTCGTTTGACGCGCTTTACGTGAACGTGAACGGACAGTCGGGGTATTTCGAGCGCTCGCTCGACGCGTACGGCCAGGAAGGAATGCCGTGCCGCCGATGCGGTTCGGCGATCCGGCGGGAGCCGTTCATGAACCGGTCGTCGTTTTCGTGTCCCAAGTGTCAGCGGCGGGCTCGGGTGGCTTAGCCGCACGGGTGGTCGCCCGGCGCAGATGTTGGGCGGGTGCGGCGATCGCAGGCCGCGCGTTGCTGGGAGACGCTGGTCTTGTCGCTAGTGGCGGCTCGGACACGCAGATCGCGCAGCGGCGTGACTCGCGGTGGACCCGCGACGAGGCTGGGCTGGGCCGTCGGTTCTGGCTGCGGTCGGGTGAGAACGGGAGATCGCTGAGCCGCGCGACTGACAGGTGATGAGGCCCGAACCGCACGAACCAGCGACCTCTTCCTTCCACGTCACAGACACTGGACCGCGAAAAGCTCACAGAAGCTGGGCAGCGAAAAGCCTTGTACAGCCGCAACATCGGTAACTTCAGGCTCGCCCCGTCTCCTCGCGGGCGAAGAGCGGTTCCGCCGCTTCCAGCCGTGGTGCCGAGATGCCTGAGCGTCGTGCTTCGGCCAGCGTGTCTCGGCAGACCTCGCGCGGCTCCTGCGCGTCGGGGTTGTTGTGTGCCGCGAAACTCGCGCGCACGGGCGCGACGTGAGCGGTCAGCCAGGCCAGCACGGGGGCTGTCAGCCAGGTGGGTGCTCGGAACAGCAGCAGGCCGCCCCGGTGTCGTCGCAGGTCGATGCCGCGCGCTTCGAGGAGCGGCACGAGTTCGCGCCCGGCCAGCAGGCCCTCGCGCACGTCGCGCGTCGACCCGGCCAGGTCGGACAGGGAACCCAGCCGCAGGCCTTGGGAGAACAGGCCCGCGTCCGACACGAAATGGACCCACAGCCAGCCGCGGAAGTCGGGCCGTTCTTTGATCCGGAGCCCGGCTTCGCGAAACGCTTGGCGCACAGCCAGTTCCCGGTCGGTCGGGGGCTGGCCGAGAGTGCCGAAGACGACTGATCGCAGCAGGAATCCGCGGAGCACGCCGTCCGCGTCGAAACCACCGCCGCCTTGGGGAAAGCCCCAGGCGACCTGGTCGGCCGGGAGTGTGCCGATCGCGTCCAGCGGCTCTGCCCAGACGTTGCCGAAGATCAACACCGTGGCCTGGCCGACGCGCGGGGCCAGGAAGGCCGTCGCCTCCGCGAGGCGGTGGTGTCCCACGCTGAGCACGATCAGGTCGAAGTCGTGGTCCGGCTCGAGTTCCTCGCGGAGGCGCACCGGCCACTTCTCGACGCGCTGCCGACGCCGCGTATCGAACAGGTCGAGGTCGACGGTGTCCCCGTACTGCGCCGCGCGGCCCGGCCGGACGTAGAACTCGACGTCGTGTCCCGCTCGTTGCAGGGTCCAGCCGTAGACGGTGGCGATCACGCCTCGGCCGAACATCAGGATCTTCACGCCGCACCTCGCGGGGTAGCATTCGATGTGGAGACGATCTCCACTTTCCAAAATATGGAGACAGTCTCCACTTGTCAACGCGAGGGAGCCCATGACCGCCGACAAGCCGCTGCGGGCCGATGCCCGGCGCAACCGCGATGTCCTGATCGCCAAGGCGCGAGAGATCTTCGACGCCGGAGAGTTCTTCGACCTGCGTTTCGACGACTTCGCCCGCCTGGCCGGAGTGGGCACCGGCACGCTGTACCGGCATTTCCCCACCCGGGAGGCGCTGGCCGAGGCGGTCTACCACGGGGAGGTCGCCGCGCTGTGCGACCGCGCCCGCGAGCTGCGGGCCACGCTGCCCGCGGCGGAGGCTTTGGCGACCTTCCTGCGCGGCATGGTCGACCACATCGACGCCCACGAAGGCCTGGCCCGGACGCTCGCCACCCTCATGTCCGAGGGCTCGGGCGACCTCGCCGAGGGCAGTCAGGCGCTGGAACAGGCTGTCGCCGACCTGGTGGCCGCTGCCGTGCGAGAGGGCACCGTCCGCGACGACGTGGACTCCGGTGCCGTGATGATGGTGCTGCACGGCATCGGCGCGGCCCATGACCGCCCCAATTGGCGGGCCGAGGCGGACGATGTCATCACCCTCGTGCTGGACGGGTTGCGCCGCCCGCAGTGACGCGGTGCCCGGGCACACCTGTGAACTTTCAGGATGCGTGAGGGTGTGGACCAACCACTGTCGTGTCGGCGGTGGAGGAGGGCTGCGAGGCCGCGCGAAGGCGAGTGAAAACCAAGCCAGCAACGGCAATCGCAGCCGCGAGCCAAGCGAACCAATCACCGAAGCGCGTGTGGAACGTCTGGCCGGGGCCTGCCGGAACATCGGCAACGACCGTCGTGAACGGTGCCGGTCCTCCAGTGCGGGCTTCGCCGAGGACGCGGCCGTAGCCATCCGACAGCATCAGGCTTCCGTTCGCGTCGGAGAGCGCGATCGACTGTCCACTTTCGACACCCCGGAGCAGTGCGTTGCGGGTGTGCTGCCAGCCGCCCTCGTCGTTGTTGCCCGGCGGGACCGCCAGTTCCGCCGGGATCGCGAGGATCCGCGAACCGGCGGCGGCGTAGTCGCGGCTGGGGGAGGCGAACGTCGTGTCGCCGCAAATCACCAGCCCGGTCGGGACCTCGGTGCCAGGCACGAACACCAGATCCCGGCCCGGCGGGCTCACCAGGTCGTGGTGCTTCAGGTACCGAGCGGGCGCGGCACCGTCTGCGGGGAAAGCCAGCGCGTAGTCGTAGTTGTGCTTGCCCGGCCGGTCGTAGTACTCGAAGCCGACCACGATCGCCGCGCCCCGGGCCTTGGCCGCGCGCCGCATCGGCTCCACCAACGCCGCTGGCCATTCCTCCTCGGCGCTGAACGCGGCTTCGGGCAATACAATGAGCCGCACGCCGTCCGGCATCGCTGAGATCTGCTGGATGTAGTCCTGCGCCAGGGCGCGGCCTTGAGCAGTGCCAAGCGCGGGACCCCAGTGATAGCCAGCATTTTGCGTGATGGCGGCCATTCGCACCGACGGACCGCCCGCGCCGGACAGCCGCAATGCGCCGCCGCCGAGCGACAAAACCACGATGATCGCGGCGACAACGCCGATGCGCAGCCGGGAAGCTCCGGGAGCGCACATTGCGGCGACCGCGAAAGCGGGCAACAGCACCAGGAATTCGACGCCCCACATTCCCGCCCACGAAGCGGTTTGCAGCACGAGCGGGGCGTCGCCCTGGTCGTTGGCGAGGGAACCCATCATCCCCATCGGGCTCAGCGTGGCGATCAGGTACAAGAGGCCGGTCCACGCCGCCGGTGCGGCCAGGCTGGCCAGCAGCGTCCGGCGTCGGCGCACCAAAGCCCAGAACAGCCATACCGCGAACGTGAACACCAGCGACATCCCGACATCGATGGTGGCGCCGAACGGCCACAACGGTTCGTCGCCGGAATGTGCTTGGTAGGCCCACATATTCGCGGTGCCGAGCAGGAACGCGCCGAACGCGGTGCTCACCGTGGTCCAGCCGCCGGCGCGAGTCGCAAGCAGCAGTACGGGAAACGGCGCGAGCCAAGTCAGCGCGGCGATCGGCGCGAGCCCGGTGCCGAAGTAGAAGAGCGCCGCCGAAGACAGCAGCGCGGCCGGGGCCTGCCACCGGGCATTACGTTCTGAGGCCATCGAAAATCCTCCGGGAAGTACGCCGGCACAGCGCGCGGAACTCGGGTTCCGCGGCCCCCATTCGGCCGGCGAGGTAGTGCAGGACCATGCCTTGCGTCTGCGTGCTGACGGTCAGCGCGGCTTCCAGCGGATCGTCGTCGCGCAGCACGCCTTCGCGGATGCCTTCTTCGATCAGCCGGACCAGCGCGGTGAACGGCGGCGAGCCGGGTTCGCGGAAACTGTCGGGATATATCCGGGCCTGCGCCCAGCTGTCGGCCATCAGGAAGCGGTACAGATGCGGCTGGCCGAGCGCGAAGTCCAGGAATCGGTCCAGCAGCGCGTCGAAGCGGTCGAGCCATTCTCCGCCCGGTGCGGGGTCTTTCCACGCCGCGCCCAATTCCCGGCCGGTGGCGTCGGCGACCGCGCGCAGCAGGACCTCGCGGTTCTCGTAATGCCGGTAGATCGCCATCGCGGTGACTCCGGCGGCTTCGGCGACGCGGCGCATGCTGACCGCCGCCGCGCCCTCGGCGGCGATGATCTCGCGCGCCGCCGCGGCGAGCCGTTCGGCGGTCGGGATCTCGGCCATGTCTACACTGTAGACCACGAGGTCTACGCTGTATACCTGACCGTTCGTCTCCCGCTGAGCCGGCCGAATGGGCAGCGATACCGCCGGACGGCCGCTCGCCGCGCACACTACTGCGCTATGCGTGGTAGCTTCTCTCGCGCAGGACCGGGAAGGAACGCGGTGGAGATCAGTCAGCTGCTCAAGGGAGTGCTGGACCTGGCGGTCCTCGCGGTGCTGCGCGACGACGACGGGTACGGCTACGACGTGCTGCGAAGACTTCGCGTCGCCGGCCTGGAGGAGGTCGGGGACGCCTCGGTGTACGGCACGCTGCGGCGGCTGTACAAGGCGGGATTGCTGACGTCGTACGTGGTTCCGAGCGAAGAGGGCCCGCACCGCAAGTACTACAGCTTGAACGACCGGGGCCGGGCGCGGCTCGCCGAATCGGCGCGTACGTGGACCAGCTTCGCGTCCATTATGGACAGTTTGGTGAATGAGCGGGCCTGACCGCGCGGACAGGCGAAACCGCGGGCACGAATCGGGGAGAGGCAGCATGAGCACGGACAAGCCGACGGCCGCGCGGACGTACCTGTCGAGGGTGCGCACCGCGCTCGCGGACCTGCCCGCGAACGAGATCGAGGAACTGCTCGAGGACGTCCGGCCGCAGCTGGCCGAAATGGAGTCGGAAGCGGGCGCGACGGCACGGGTCGAGGACCTCGTCGCGCGGCTCGGCACTCCGGAGAGCTACGCGGCCGAGCTGCGGGCGTCCGGCGGCTACCCGCCCGCTCCGGCGGTGCCGGAAGCCGCGACCGAGGTCCTGCCGACGGCGAAGACAGGCCGGGTCGGGCCGCGGCTTGCCTTGTGGGGCTTGATGTTCTGCGCGGCGGGGACGGCGCTGATCGCGTTCTACACCGCGGTGCGCTTCAACGCCGCGGCGCTGGCCGGGATGGTCTTGCTGGCCCCGGTGTTCGCGGTGAGCGTGGCGTTCCTGCTGCTGCGCGGGCTCGACGCGGTGCGGGAGCTGCCGGAGGTGGTCCGCGCGCGGGCGGTGGTGAAGTCGATGCGGGAGGACCGGTCGGCCGACCGCGCGCTCACGTACCTCAATTCGCTGAAGCCGGCGTGGTGGGTGGTCTGCGGGTTCGCGCTGCTGGCGTTCGGGCTGCTGCTGATGATCCGGGACCTGCACGCGGTCCTGCTGCTGCCGGTGCTGCTCGTCGGCGCGGGCCTGGTGATGTGGGCGGGCCCGCGGATCAAGGTCGACGGCCGGATGCTGTGGATCGCGGTGCCGGTGTCGGCGTTCGTGGTGGGCAGCGCGTTCGGCGGCCTCGGCGCGGCGGTCAACCTCGTGCGGGACCGCACTTACTCGTCGAGTTCCACCCCGTCGTACGCCTCCTCGATGTACGAGGACGTCCACGGCAACGAATCGCTGCGCTACGGCCAGCACGAACTGACCAATCTGTATGCCTTCGACGCGAACGGCAAACCGCTGGAGAACGTCTATCTCTACGACGACCGCGGACGTCCGCTCACGATCACCCGCTACGGCTGCGAGAAGGACACCGGCACGAGCCAGATGACCGGAGAGGACAACCAGTTCCCGCGCCCGAAGGTCACCCTGGGAACGCAGGACGACCGCGGGAACGTCAACGGCTACAACGGTTATCGCAGCTACTGCCGGGAGGACGCGGGGGTGCCGTTCGCGGCGGTGATCCCGAAGGCTCCGGCGACATCCGGTGCGCCGGTTCCGCCGAGCAGCTCCACGAAGGCTGCTCCGCCGACGAGGTAAGGGGCACCGGGGTGGGTGTGGCTCGTGAGTGTTGAAGCCGGTTAGAACCGGCATAGGCGCGCACGAGCACCGACCAGCACGGCAGTCCGCCCTCTCGGCAAGGCCCGCAACGCGAAACCGGGCGCCCAAGCCGCGAACGGCCCGGGCGCCCGGGAGGCGAGTTGCCGGAACTCAGTGGTTGAACGCCGAGCGCGCCGCCAGGTCCGCCAGCAGCTGGCGGCCCTTCTCGGCGTTGCGCGGCTGCGACAGCACGTCGTAGCGCTGGGCGACGAGCTGGCTCTGCGAGATGAACCCGCGCTTGTTGCGGTTCGCCGCGTACCCCAGCGCGCCGAAGGCCACGTTGAACACGACACCCGCGGCGAGGCCGAGCACGATCGACAGCAGCCCGGCGGCCGGGTTGAGCATGCTCAGCACCAGGCCCAGGAACAGGCCGAACACCGCGCCGGACATGGCCGCGCTGCTGAGCATCCGGCTCCAGCTCATCTTGCCCGCGATGCGCTCGACGAGCATCGGCTGGACGCCGACGATGGTGACGTCGGCGACCGGGAAGTCAGCGTGCGCGAGGTGGTCGACGGCCTGCTGGGCCTGCTCGTAGGACTCGTACGACCCGATCGGCCACCCGGTGGGCAGCGTCGGGAGCTGCGGCCGCGCCTGCTGCTGGCTGAACGTGGTCTGCGTGAATGCTTCAGTCATCCCTCTCACCTCTCTTGCCCGGTCCAACGCACGAGGCGGCGGATTTGGTCCCGGACGCACCCGATTCACAGTATCTTCTCAGCCGGGCAACCCGGACATAGCAGGCGCCGCGCGGGTGAGCCCCGCGGAACCCGCGTTTAAAGGTCTAAGAAAATACCTTTCGGTGGATTGACCCTGGCAGGACGGCCCGGTAAGAAGAAGCCGCAAAGGACCTGATCCGAACCTTTGGGGCGATGCGATGGCGGCCAGGCGAGGAATGCTCACGCTCGAAGATCTCCGCGAACGGGTGACGGCGGGCACGATCGACACGGTGCTCGTCGCCCTCACCGACATGCAGGGGCGGCTCCAGGGCAAGCGTTGTTCGGCGGAGTACTTCCTCGAAGAGGTGGCCGGCCACGCCACCGAGGCGTGCAACTACCTGCTCGCGGTGGACGTCGACATGAACACCGTCGACGGCTACGACATCTCGTCCTGGCAGAGCGGCTACGGCGACTTCGTGCTCCGGCCGGATTTCGCGACGCTGCGGGAAATTCCGTGGCAGGAGGGCACTGCGCTGGTGCTCGCGGACGTCGAGCGCGTGCAGGGCGGCCCGGTTTCCGTTTCGCCGCGCCAGGTGCTGCGCCGCCAGCTCGACCGGCTCGCCGAGCACGACCTGAAGGCCTACGTGGGCACCGAACTCGAGTTCATCGTGTTCGACGACTCCTACGAGACCGCGTGGGACAAGCGGTATCACGGCCTCACCCCGTCCAATCAGTACAACGTCGACTACTCCATGCTCGGCACCGCGCGCATCGAGCCGCTGCTGCGCCGGATCCGCAACGGAATGGCGGGCGCGGGCCTGTATCCGGAGTCGGCGAAGGGCGAGTGCAACCCGGGTCAGCACGAGATCGCCTTCCGCTACGCCGAAGCGCTCGCGACGTGCGACAACCACGGCATCTACAAGAACGGTGCGAAGGAGATCGCCGCGCAGGAGGGCAAGAGCCTCACGTTCATGGCGAAGTACAACGAACGCGAGGGCAACTCCTGCCACATCCACCTGAGCCTTCGCGGCAAGTCCGGCGAAGCGGTGCTTCCCGGCGACGGCGACCACGGCTTCTCGAAGCTGATGCAGCACTTCCTCGCCGGACAGCTGGAAGCTTTGCGCGAGCTGACGTACTTCTTCGCTCCGAACATCAACTCGTACAAGCGTTACGTCCCTGGCAGCTTCGCGCCGACAGCGATCGCGTGGGGAACGGACAACCGTACGTGCGCGTTGCGCGTCGTCGGGCACGGTGACGGGTTGCGCGTCGAGAACCGCGTACCCGGCGGAGACGTGAACCCGTACCTCGCAGTCGCCGCGATGATCGCTGCTGGGCTGCACGGCATCGAGAACGAGCTGCCGTTGGAGCCTGAGTTCGTAGGCAACGCGTACGCGTCCGACAAGCCCACTGTGCCCGTCACGCTTGCTGAAGCCGCTGAAGTCCTCGAAGGCAGCCGTATCGCGCGAGATGCCTTCGGCGCCGATGTAGTCGACCATTACCTCAACGCCGCGCGGATCGAGCGCGAAGCGTACGAGCGAGCTGTGACCGATTGGGAGCGCATCCGTGGTTTCGAACGACTCTGACCCACCCGTCATCGGGCTCAGCACCTATTCGGAACAGGCGAAGTTCCTGGCCTGGGACACCGAAGCGACGCTGTTGCACCGGGTGTACGCGGACGGCGTGGTCAAGGCGGGCGGGATCCCGGTGCTGCTGCCGCCGGTAAGCACGAAGTACGACGCGCTCGTGGGACGCATCGACGGCCTGGTCCTCACCGGTGGCGCGGATGTCGAACCCAGCCGTTACGGCCAGGAGCCGCACGAGAAGACGTACATCCGCCCGGAGCGCGACGCGTTCGAGTTCGGCCTGTTCGAGGCGGCGCGCGCGGCCGGAAAGCCGGTGCTCGGGGTATGCCGCGGGCTGCAGGTGATGAGCGTCGCGCTCGGCGGCACGCTCTCGCAGCATCTGCCGGAAACCCTCGGCGACGCGACGCATCAGCCCGCTCCGGCGACGTTCGGAACCAGCACGGTCAGCCTGGTCGACGGCACGCGGGCGGCGGCGATTCTGGGCCAGGAAACAAAAGTTCAGTGTTACCACCATCAGGCGATTGACCGGCTCGGCTCCGGTTTGATCGCGTCCGGTTACGCGGCGGACGGGACGGTCGAGGCCGCGGAGGCGCCGGGGGAGTTCGTGCTCGGCGTGCAGTGGCATCC
Organism: Amycolatopsis sp. NPDC059235; assembly: GCF_042754125.1. Lineage (NCBI taxonomy): Bacteria > Bacillati > Actinomycetota > Actinomycetes > Pseudonocardiales > Pseudonocardiaceae > Amycolatopsis > Amycolatopsis sp. NPDC059235. Next base: position 2,284 of record NZ_JBHZAG010000005.1, on the reverse strand, counting down.
GGAGCAGGACGGCGACGACGTCCGGCTGTTCGCCGCGCTGGTGAACGCCGCGCAGGAGGGGAAATGACGACGTTCGAGGTGCGCAACCCGGCGACCGCGGAAGTGGTGCGCCAGGTCGAGTTGACCACCGAGGCGGAGACCGACGCCGCGATCGCCCGCGCGCACGCCGCGTTCCCGGCCTGGCGGGCGGTCGCCCCGGGCGATCGGGCGAGGCTGCTGCGCCGGTTCGCGGACGCGGTCGACGCCGACCTGGAGAACCTCGCCCGGCTGGAGGTCGAGAACTCCGGGCACACGATCGGCAACGCCCGCTGGGAAGCGGGCAACGTGCGCGACCTGCTCGAATACTCCGCCGGCGCGCCGGAACGGCTGCTGGGCAAGCAGATCCCGGTCGACGGCGGCGTCAACGTGACCTTCCAGGAGCCGCTGGGCGTGGTCGGCGTGATCGTGCCGTGGAACTTCCCGATGCCGATCGCGGGCTGGGGCTTCGCGCCGGCGCTCGCGGCAGGCAACACGGTCGTGCTCAAACCGGCCGAGCTGACCCCGCTCACCGCGTTGCGGCTGGCCGAACTCGCCCGCGAGGCGGGGATCCCCGAGGGCGTCTTCCAGGTGCTTCCAGGCAAGGGATCCGTTGTCGGGCAACGGTTTGTCACGCATCCGGCGGTGCGCAAGGTCGTGTTCACCGGGTCCACCGAGGTCGGCAAGCAGGTCATGGCCGGCTGCGCGGCGCAGGTGAAACGGGTGACGCTGGAGCTGGGCGGCAAGAACGCCAACATCGTGTTCGCCGACGCCGACCTGGAGAAGGCCGCGGCGACCGCGCCGTACGGAGTGTTCGACAACGCCGGTCAGGATTGCTGCGCGCGGTCGCTGATTCTGGTGCAGGACAACGTTTACGACCGGTTCCTCGAACTGCTGGAACCCGCGGTGCGGGGCGTGGTCGTCGGCGATCCCGGCGACGAAGCGACCGAGATGGGCCCGCTGATTTCCGCGGACCACCATGCCAAAGTCTCCTCCTACGTCACCGAACAGACGCCGGTCGCTTTCCGCGGCAGCGCGCCGTCCGGGCCGGGGTACTGGTTCGCGCCGACCGTGGTGCTCCCGCCGGGCTTGGACGATCCGCTGGCCCGCGACGAGATCTTCGGCCCGGTCGTCGCGGTGGTCCGCTTCCGCGACGAGGCCGACGCCGTGCGGATGGCCAACGACACCGAATACGGCCTGTCCGGCTCGATCTGGACGCGCGACGTCGGCCGCGCCTTCCGGGTCGCGCGCGGCGTCGAATCCGGGAACCTGTCGGTGAATTCCCATTCGTCGGTCCGCTACTGGACGCCCTTCGGCGGCTTCAAGCAGTCCGGTCTCGGCCGCGAACTAGGCCCGGACGCCGCCGCCGCTTTCACCGAGACGAAGAACGTTTTCCTGAGCACGGAGGAATGAACCAGATGGTGCAGCGTTTTGACGGCCGCGTCGCGGTGATCACCGGCGGCGCGAGCGGCATCGGCCTCGCCACCGCCAAACGGCTGGCGAGCGAAGGCGCGAAGGTGGTGATCGGCGACGTCACGCCGGAGCAGGGCAAGGCGGCCGCCGACGCGGTCGGCGGGGCCTTCGTCCAGGTCGACGTCACCGACGCTGACCAGGTCGAGGCGCTTTTCCAGACGACGGTCGACGAGTTCGGCGCGGTCGACGTCGCCTTCAACAACGCGGGCATCTCGCCGCCGGAAGACGATTCGATCCTCACCACCGGCATCGAAGCCTGGGAGAAGGTGCAGCGGGTCAACCTGACCTCGGTGTACCTGTGCTGCAAGGCGGTGTTGCCGCACATGCAGCGCCAGGGCCGCGGTTCGATCGTGAACACCGCGTCGTTCGTGGCCGTGATGGGGGCCGCGACGTCGCAGATTTCGTACACCGCTTCGAAGGGCGGCGTGCTCGCCATGACGCGCGAGCTGGGCGTGCAGTTCGCGCGCGAGAACATCCGGGTCAACGCGCTGTGCCCGGGGCCGGTCAACACGCCGCTGCTGAAGGAACTGTTCGCTAAAGACCCGGAGCGCGCGGCCCGGCGCCTAGTGCACGTTCCCGTCGGCCGCTTCGCCGAGCCTGAGGAGATCGCCGCCGCGGTGGCCTTCCTGGCAAGCGACGACGCCAGCTTCATCACCGCCGCCCAGTTCCTCGTCGACGGCGGCATCTCGGGCGCCTATGTAACCCCGCTGTGACTGTCCGTGAAGGGCTCCTTGAGGGAATCTGATTCCCTCAAGGAGCCCTTCACGGACCATTGGCAAGGGGGTGTGGCGTAGGC